>JAYVJS010000533.1:0-3388 GCA_043769075.1 Gemmatimonadota bacterium
CGCGCTCGCCGCCCTCGTCTCGTTGGTCGAGTCCGGATTTGGGGAATCGTGATGAACCCCCGACTGATTCAGGGAATCGGTGTCTCCCCTGGCCTCGCACTCGCGCCGGCCGTCGTCCTGCACTGGAGATTTCCAGAGGTCCCCGATCGGTCAGTCCGGCCCGAGGAAGTGGCGGGGGAAATCCAGCGACTCCACCAGGCGGCCGAGACCGTGGCCCAACATCTCGACATGCTCCGGGAACGGGTCCTCCAGTCGGCGGGCTTGGAAGAGTCACAGATCTTCGAGGCCCAAATCCTCATGGTCCGCGATCAGGACTTTCTGACCAGCGTCGAACGCCTCATTCACGACAACAACCTCAGCGCCGAGACCGCCTTCGAATTCAAGGCCCTTGAGCTACGGGTCGCCTTCTCGGGAACCTCGAATCTCCGGATGCGAGAGCGTTTGGCCGATCTCTCGGCCACCCAGATCCGGGTGCTTCGAGTTCTGATGGGCAGTATCGACGACGAACTCGCCACGATTCAAGACAATCAACACGCGATTGTGGTAGCCCACGAACTCTCCCCCGGCTTGACGGTGCAACTCGACCGCGATCACCTCCTCGGTCTGGTCAGCGAAGAAGGAACCCGGACATCCCACGCGGCGATTCTCGCCCATTCGCTCGGGATTCCCGCCGTCATGGGGGCGGCCGGGGCATTTGACCGGATCAAGGCCGGGGACATGCTGCTGATTGACGGCCAGGCCGGCACGATCATCATCGAACCGACGCCCGAGGAACTCGAGCTCGCTCGGACTCAGGCAACCCGGAGACACAAGCTCGACCTTGAGTTGGAGGGCGCTACCAACCAACCCGCGGTCACCCCCGACGGCGTTGGCGTGAGGTTGATGAGCAATGTCGATCTGCCTGAGGAAATCGACCTGGCGGTCAAGTACGGGGCTGAAGGCGTCGGTCTGCTCCGAACCGAGTTCCTGGTTACCGGCCGGTCTCATGTCCCAACCGAGGAAGAACAACTCGAATACTTTCGCCGAGTGGGCGCGGCGTTCCCCACCGATTTGGTCGTGATTCGGACCTTCGACCTCGGCGGTGACAAATTCCCGGCCGCGTTCGAAACTCAGCCCGAAGCCAACCCGTTTCTCGGGTGGCGCTCAATCCGGGTTTGTCTCGACCGGCCCGAGATCTTTCGCCCTCAACTCCGGGCGATGTTGCGGATCGCGGCCGAACGACGGATTCGGGTCATGCTGCCGTTGGTGACCCGGGTCGATGAAGTGGTTGAAGCCAAGGCAATGATTGCCGAGGAAGCGGCCAACTTGGGCGCGGCCGGGATTCGCGCGGCCCGATCACTCGACGTCGGGGTCATGGTGGAAACGCCGGCGGCGGTGGTGATGGCGGATCGGTTTGCCGCCGTGGCAGCCTTCTTTAGCGTCGGGACCAACGACCTGACCCAATACACCATGGCGATCGATCGAGGGAGCGCCTACCTCGCGGGCCGGTTCACACCGTTTGACCCGGCGGTGTTACGGCAGCTGTTCCAAGTTCGGGAGGCCGGCCGGGCGGCCGGCATCCCCGTGAGCGTCTGTGGCGAAATGGCCTCAGAGCCGCTCGGAGCCATTTTGTTGATTGGACTGGGGTACGATACCCTGAGTGTCGCGGCGCCGTCGTTGCCCTTGATCAAATGGTTGGTCCGCAGGGTCCCGGCGGTGGTCTGCCAAGAAGCGGCGGCCCAGGCCATGGCCTCGGCCACCGCGGCCGGGGCCGAGTCAATTCTCCGAGCGGCGGCGCAAGGCTATGTCGACAAACGACTTCTAGGGATGTAGCAGTTGTATCAGCAGGCGGGCCTCCGCTAGTATTACTCCCAGATCTCGACCCCCGAAAACTCTCACAGCATGGAATCCTCAATGGCCCGCGCCAAACGGCACGTCTTCACCTCGGAGTCCGTCACTGAAGGTCACCCCGACAAAGTGGCTGACCAAATCTCCGATGCGGTCCTCGACGCGATTCTTGCCCGGGATCCCGCCGCACGAGTGGCCTGCGAGACGCTGGTCACTACCGGCATGGCCGTCGTGGCCGGCGAGATCACGACCAACACCTACGTCAACATCCCGGAGATCGTCCGGAGCACCGTTGAGCGGATCGGGTACACCGACGCCTCGTTCGGTTTCGACGCCCGAAGTTGCGCGGTCCTTACGTCGATCGACCGGCAGTCGAGCGACATTGCCATGGGGGTGGACACCACCAAGACCAAGGAGCAGGGCGCCGGCGACCAAGGCATGATGTTCGGCTACGCAACCCGCGAAACCCGGGAACGAATGCCGCTCCCAGTCACCCTCGCCCACCGAATCGCCGAGCGGCTTGCCGCCGTCCGAAAGGGGATTGGCGGCCACGAAGCGATCGACTGGCTTCGCCCTGACGGCAAAACCCAAGTATCGGTCGAATACGAAGGCGATCGACCGGTCGCGGTCAGGACTGTGGTCGTGTCGACCCAGCATGCCGAGCATTCCGGCCGGCGGGTGCTCGCCCACAGCACCATCAAAGACGCCGTCGTGCGTGAGGTGATCCGCCCGATTCTCGAGAAGGCTGGGTTCGCATCGCGCAGCACGAAGTTCTTGGTCAACCCCACCGGCCGGTTCGTAGTGGGCGGCCCCCATGGCGACGCCGGGCTGACCGGACGCAAGATCATCGTTGATACCTACGGCGGCATGGCGCGGCATGGCGGCGGAGCCTTCAGCGGCAAAGACCCTTCGAAGGTTGACCGCTCGGCGGCTTACGCGGTTCGCTGGGTCGCAAAGAACATCGTCGAGGCCAAACTGGCCGACCGATGTGAGGTGCAAGTCGCCTACGCGATCGGTGTCGCCCAACCGGTGTCAATCATGGTTCAGACGTTTGGAACCGGGATCATGCCCGACGCCAAGCTTGAGCGGATCGTCGGTGAGGTGTTCGACTTGACCCCGGCCGGGATCATCAAGGCGCTCCGACTTCGCCGCCCGATTTATAGCCCAACGGCAGCCTACGGCCACTTCGGTCGGCGGCCAAAGACCGTCAGGATCGAAGGGAAGCGGGTCGACCTGTTCCCTTGGGAGGAGACCAACAAGGTCCGGGATCTCTTGACGGCTGCCAAGGCCTGAGACAACCTTCCGGGCATGGTCCGGATGTCTGTCGCCCAGCTGGGGCTCGATCGATCCACGAATTCCCCGGTCGTCCTGCTGAAAGAGCAGGCCGGCGACCGGACCTTGCGAATCTTCATTGGGGCGCCCGAGGCGAGTGCCATTGCCCTTGAGCTCCGGGGTGAGACACCGGCTCGCCCCATGACCCACGACCTCCTCAAGAGCCTCCTGACCGGTTTGGGCGGGGTGCTCCGAAGGGTGACCATTACCGGTCTCAGGGACAAGGTCT
>JAYVJS010000534.1:0-3565 GCA_043769075.1 Gemmatimonadota bacterium
CACCAGCGCCTCCGGCACGCGCACCGATCCGTCAGCCGCTTGGTTGTTCTCCAGGAGCGCGATAATTGTTCGGGGGAAGGCGACGCCCGAGGCATTGAGTGTGTGCACGAACTCGGGCTTGGCCTTGGGCGCCGGCCGGTAGCGGATATTCGCCCGGCGTGCCTGGAAATCGGTGAAGGTGCTCGAGCTGGAGACTTCGAGCCAGGCTCCGGTGCCCGGGGCCCAAATCTCCAAGTCATAGGTCCGCGCCGAGGCGAACCCGGTGTCCCCCGCCGCCAGTTCGAGCACCCGGTAGGGCAACCCAAGCAGCTGAAGCACCGCCTCCGCCTGGCCGGTCAAGGTCTGGTGATCGGCGTCGCTCGAGCCTGGAGCGGTCAGTCGCACCAACTCGACTTTGTCGAATTGGTGGACCCGAATCAAGCCTCGGGTATCCTTACCGTGAGAAAACGCTTCTTGCCGAAAACAAGGCGTGTAGGCCACGTAGGCCTTGGGGAGCTCGGCCGCCTCGAGAATTTCGTCGCGATGAATGTTGGTGACCGGTACCTCGGCCGTCGGGATCAGGAAGAGATCGTCCGCCGTCCGATACATGTCTTCTTCAAACTTGGGCAGCTGACCGGTGCCGGTCAGCGTGGCGCGATTGACGAGATATGGCGGGACGACCTCTGTGTAACCATGGGCCCGGGTATGCAGGTCGAGCATGAAGTTCGCAAGCGACCGCACCAGCCGGGCCCCCACTCCGGTGAAGAGCGGAAAACCGGACCCGGTGATCTTGGCTCCCCTGGCCAGGTCGAACAGCCCGAGTGCGGCGCCCAGTTCCCAGTGAGGCTTGGCGGGGAACGAAAACGTTGCCGGCGCGCCCCAGGTCCGAACGATTCGGTTGCCGGTGGCGTCACCGTCGGGGGCGCTAGGGTGTGGCGGATTGGGAATCGAGAGCGCGAGGTCTTGAAGCTGGCCTTCCACGACGCGAAGATCGACATCGAGCGCCTTGACGCGGTCACCCGACTCTTTGAGCTCCGCCATCAGTGTATCGGCCGGCTCTTTGGCCCGCTTGCGCTTCGCCACTTCCTCGGTGGCGGCGTTCCGCTGCGCTTTGAGTGCCTCGACTTGGGAGACCAGGCCACGCCAGGTCCGGTCAAGCCCCGCAAGTGCCTCAATCGCGTGATCGACCGAAGGATCCCCACGCCGGGCCAGGGCGCGACGAAACGCGTCCGGGTCCTGGCGGAAAGCCTTGACGTCGATCACCGAGTCGGAAGACCCGGTTCGAGGCCTCGATATCCGCAGTTGACGTCGGAGAGAATTCGGAATTTCACCGAGCGAGCCGCCGGGTCGAACGAAATGACTTCGATCTTGGCGTAGTACGGAATCTGAACGAAACAGCTAGCGCTGATCGTGGAGCGGGCCAGGAGGACGGTACCTTCGACGAGCTTCACGGGCTTGTCGGTGACGTAGCCGACCTGTTCCGCCTCCTTGATGGCATCGAACCCGGCCGTTGAGGCCAAGAACCCCGATTGACCCGCTGTCGATTGCCCTGCTGGGGGGGGTGAAACGACGGAGAACGGGGCGAACTCAGGGCCGTTCGTGGCGTCGATCCGGTAGAGGAAGTCGAAGGACCGCGCCTCGAGCCCCAACCGAACCAATCGGGACCCGGCATCCCGCTCCCCGATCGAATACCCGCTCGGCCGATCGAGGGGCGTCCCGTTGACGGCATAGATCTCGACCGTGTCCACCGCGTTGAGGATGACCGCGGGTTGGAGTGCAAACGGGTCGCCGCAGGCACCGGTCATGGCGGTGAGCACAAGGATCAGAAAGGCAAGGCTTCGCATATCGATGGACAGCAAACTAGGGACCGGGTCGGGGTCGGTCAACCCACGGTCGTTCCTTGACTTCGCCTACGGGCAGAGACTAGTCTCTGGTGGTTCTCACCCCGGTCCTCAATGTCGTTCCAACAGATCATCGATCGCTGGCCATCTCGCTCCGCGATTCGGGGGGCCGCCATCATCAACGAGGACGGCTTTCTGGTCCACGCTGCGTTGGCGGAAGGTCTCGATCACGAGGCGGTTGCCGCCTTGGGGGTCACCCTGCTCCGCCACGCCCGCCAGTTCGGCGGCGCGGCGGGCGGAGGCGTCCTCGGTGCGGTCGTCATCGAACTTGAGAATGGGCCGGCGATCCTATTGTCCCTAGACATTCGTCATACCTTGGTCGTGCTGGCCGTTCCGAATCGGGATCTCGGCCAGCTCCTTTGGGAACTCCGATCGGCGAGGGTCAGCCTCGCCGGGGTGATTTGATGCGGTGGGCCGTCATTTTGGCGGGCGGCTCCGGCACCCGTTTCTGGCCGCTGTCGAGTCCGACCCTGCCCAAGCAACTCTTGCCCCTTGCTGGGCCCCAGTCGACCGCCGAAGCCGCATTTGAGCGGCTCCGGGGCCTGGTACCCCCCGAACGGGTCCTGCTGGTGACCGGCCCTAAGCTCGCCGGCCCGATTCAGGCCAAACTCGGAATTCCGACTGAGAACGTCCTGGTTGAGCCCGAGGCCAAGTCAACCGGTCCAGCATTGGTGTGGGGCACTTCCGTGGCGAAGGCCCGCGATCCGGAGGCGGTCGTTCTTTCGACTCATGCCGACTGGCACGTCCCGGATCAAGGAGGGTTCGTTCGGACCGCCGATTCGGCGCTGGCCGTCGCGGAGCGGACCGGCCGACTGGTAACGGTCGGCGTCGTCCCAAACCGGCCGGAAACCGGCTATGGGTACCTGGTACCTGGAGCGCCGGTCCCCGGAGGCTTCGCCGTCGCGTTGTTTAAGGAAAAGCCGACCCTCGCGGGGGCGACAAAACTGATCGCCGAAGGGGCCTTCTGGAACTCGGGTCTGTTTGCCTGGAGGGCCGATGTGTTTCTGGCCGAAGTCGAGCGCCACTGCCTGGAAATCGCCCCGGCGCTTCCGGCACTCGCCCAGGGCGATCTGGTTCGGTTCTTTCGGGACTGTCGTGAGGTGTCGGTCGACGTTGGCGTCCTCGAGCGAAGCGCCGAGGTCGTCGTGGTGCCCGGCGCGTTCGCCTGGGACGATGTTGGCACTTGGGAAGCCTTACTGCGGGTTCGCCCGCTCGATTCGAACGGCAATGCGCTCGTGGGTGCCGTGACGGCCGTTGGCGCGAGCGACTCAATCGCGTGGAGCGAAACGATACCGATCGTCCTCGCCGGCGTTCACAATTTGGTGGTCGTCGAGGCCAATGGCCGAATTCTGGTGATGCACCGCAGCCAGGCCTCCGATTTGAAGCGGGTCCTCGAGAAGCTACCTACCGCGATCCGGGAGATTGCTGGAGTATGAATCTGTACCTACTTGAGCCAGCCGAGCCGGGCGAACAGTGGGCGCCATTTTCGGGCGTCCGGCCGATCGCCGAGCTGCGGGCCGGCGCGTTTCTCATTCGCGATCGCTGGGCCCGGCTGCTGAATACCGATCTGGTCGGGGTGATCTCGCCGGCCACTCCGCGCTTCGCCGACGTCGGCTCGGCGCCCCTGGTTGCCGCCGCGTCGGTCGTGGGGCCGGCCATCGTCGCCCGGTCGGCGTTCGCGCCGA
>JAYVJS010000535.1:0-9847 GCA_043769075.1 Gemmatimonadota bacterium
GCCTGCTCCAGGCTGCCGCCGCCATTGCCGCGAATATCGATCACGAAGGCCTTGGCACCCTTCGCCTTCAGATCCAACAGCGATCGCTCCACGTCTTGGGCGGCCGATTCGTTGAAACTCTGCAGCGGAACGTAGCCCACACCGCCGTCGAGCATCAGACTGTAGGGTACCGCGGGAACCCGGATGACGGCCCGCTTGAACGATTGCTTGATGAGCTCGGTTGCGCCGGCCCGCTGGAAGGTCACCTTCACTTCGGTTCCGGGCGTTCCCAGCAGTTTTTCAGAGACTTGTTGGAGCCGGAGCCCTGTCACGGCCGCCGAATCGACGAACAAAATCCGATCGCCGGCCAGGACACCGCCTTTTTCTCCGGGCGTATTCGGGAAAATCTTGGCGACGATAATCGCCCCTTCTTGGCTCTCGATCTGCATCCCCACGCCGCCGTAGTTGTTCCGGAGCGTGTTCCGCTGGAACGAGGCGAGTTCTTCCGGTGAGTAGAGATCGGCATACGGGTCGTTGAGCTGTTTGACCAACCCCCGGGCCGCCCGTTCGAAGATCGCGGCGCGGCTGAGCGAATCAACCGCGTTCTCTTCGACCCGTTGAAGCACCTGGGAAAACAGACGAGCCCCATCTTGGGGCTCCTTGCCCTGCTGTAGGAATGCACCAGCGGCCAGTGGAAGGACAATCACTGCCGCCGCAGAGAGCCAGTACCGACGTCGCATCGCAAGAACCCCCGTTGGGCACGAAAGGGGGCCCCAGGTCGGAGCCCCCACATTGTTGTTGACCTGCAGAGTTCAAGCCACCCTGACAGACCCTACTTATAGGTAACGTGCCGGCCGAGGATTCGCTATCTCATGGCTTGGTAAGGATGTCTTCAAATAGGGCCAGGGCCCGAGGGTCATCCGATTGGCCCAGCCAGAACATGGCCTTTTTCCGAATTTCGCCGTTTCGGTTGCCGGTCGCGACCCGAATAAGTACCGGCACTCCCTGGTCGTCCGGGAGCTGGGAGAGGGCAAAAACCGCTTGTTCCCGGACCTCTCGATCTTCGTTCTCGTCGGTGGCGAGGTCGCTCAGGCCTTCGGCCGCTTTTTCGCCGGCGGCCTGACTGATCCAGAAGACCGCCTGTTTTCGGGTCGCTCGGGGGGCGGATTTGTCCTTGGCCAGCGCCAAGAAGGTCGGCCAGACCACGACACTGTCTGCCAGGGTCAGCGGAATCAGGAGGTCGTCGGACGACGAGCCGCTCTTCCGCGCCAATTCGATGAAGGCCGCGAGAACGGCGTTAGTGCCGACCAAGCCAAGGTCAGTGCCGGCCCGATTTCTCCAGTCACCGCCAACGTAGAACCGGCCCGATCGAACCAGGCCGCCGCGGACCTTGAGAGCCACCCGGACCGGACCGTCGTCGCAGGGCCGGGTCCGCCAGTCTTTGTCGCTGCTGCTCCAATTACGCATCATCACGAAATTGTCGCGGTTCCGGTCCCGAATGAAGGTCTCGCCGTCGCCACAGAGGCCGTCCCGGGCGGCAAAGGCCACTCGAACTTCGCCGTCCGGGGCCCCGGCGATCCGGCTTGCCAACGATTGAGCCTGCGCCACCCCCGGGAGTGCCAGGATCCCGATCGCGAGTTGCAAGGTGATTCGCATGGTCGGCGGCCTCATGGCTTCGTGAGAATGTCTTCGAGGACCTCGACCACTCGCGGATCACTCGATTGCGACAGCCAGAACAGCGCCTTCTTTCGGAGCTCGCGGTCCTTTTCGGTCTTGGCGATCGAAATCAGTTTGTCGATGGCGGCTTTTTCGTTCCGCTGGGAGTACACGAAAATCAGTTGTTCGCGCATCGGTTGATCAGTGAACCGCTCATAGAGTCCGAACAATTCCGGCAGCGACGTGCCGCTGGCCTGCCCGAGCCAAAACAGGGCCTTCTTTCGAATCTCGATCTCTTCGCCCTGGTTCGCCGCAATGTCCATGAGCCACTGCTTGGCTTCTCGGCTGTCCCCTTGGGAAACGGAGAAGATGATCTTGTCCTTGAGCTCCTCGTCATCGACCGTCTGATAGATGCTCTTGAGCCATTTCACGTTGTCGGCTCCGTCGGTCTGGCCGATCCAGAAGATCGCTTGCTGGCGGAGCTCCGATGGCGCCGATTTCTTCATCGCGAAATCGCGGAGCGACTGCATCGCCATCGGGGAGCCCTGTTGCGACAGCGCGAAGATGGCTTTGTCCTGCACTTCGCGGTCGGTGGAGGCTCGGAGAATCGAATCCAATGCGGCCGCCGCGTGCTTCCCACCCGACTGGCCCAACCAGAACACCGCCTGCTGCCGGACCTCCCCGTCGGGGTCCTGCCGAACGGCGGCGAGCAACATCGACTCGGCGTCCTCGCCACCCTGCTGGGAAATCAGGAAGACGCCCTTCCGACGGAGGCAGACCGAGGCTTCGTCTCGACGGGCCATGACTTTCTTGAGAATCGGGAGCGCCCGGTCTCCATCCATCTGGAGGAGCGCGTTGAGCGCTGCCATCTTGTCGTCGTCATCGTCATCCCGGCATTCATCTCGCCCCCGGCGGCCGCCGGCCGAAGCGACGCGGCCCGGGCTGGTGGGGCGGCTGATCGTCGTCGAGACGGCGTGATTGGTGCCTCCACGGCTTTCGCCGGCTGCGGTGGCCTTCGCAATCACCCTCGCCGTCGCCTCCTCGTCGCCGCCCCGGGCAAGGCGGGTATTGATTCGAGCCAGGAGATCCTCGGCATCGTCCCGGGTCTTCGCATCGGGGAACGATCGTTCCTGCTTGGCCAATAGGTCCCGGGCCTTATCGAGGTTCTCCGAGGACCCGTTCAAGTACCGGGCGTACGCTTCCCAGTAGTAGGCGTCGGGCGCGTAGCTCGACTTGGGGTGCTGCGCGATAATCTGGGAAAACAGGTAGGCCGCCTGAGTGTAGTTCCGCCGGTTCAGGGCACTGCGGGCGCCGCGGTACAGCGAGTCCGCGGGATCGTCGGCGGCCCAAGCCTGAGGCGGGGCTTCCGGTGCTCGGGCAACCTGGACTCGGGCCACCTGGCCGGCCAACTGGGTCTGGCGGCCGGCGAGCACGGCGGCCTGCTGGGTCAGGGCGGCGGTCCGCCGGGCGATGACTTCCGCGTCAAGTTGGATTGCCCGATTGTGTTGCTGCCCGGTGGCCGACCCGGCCAATAGGACAGTGAACATCGTTGTCAAAATCTGGTGCCGCATTGGTGTTTCCTCCGATCTATATGTTAGGCGGTCGGGCCGGCCGGGATCGCGTCCCGGAGGCGGAACCGAATTGCGCGCTCGGCCATGTTATCGTCGATCAGGGCTCGCTCATCCGCCTGGCCACTGGGAGCGGGAGCGAGTCGAGCAACCTGCACCAGCAACAACTCGAGATCTTCAAGCAACGCTCGGGTGGCCGGATCGGTGAGCCGATCAGCGCTTAGCAGCATCCTGGTCCGAGCCAAGAGCTCTCGGGCGTCGGCGTGGAAGTCATCGTTGATCTGACCGGTCTCGTAATCGGTCAGCAGCGCGTTGACCTGGCTGAAGTGCTCTCGAGCCGCAAACCGCACCACCTTATTGGCGCGGGCCGCGTCGGTAGCCGTGAGGACGGCCGGGTTTTGGGCCGGCTGCCTTCCGGTTGAGAGTCGACCGATGCCGATCCCGATCAGCAGGGTGGCCGCCAGGGCGACCAATGGCCCGACCCAAGGGGCCCGCCGACGGGACGCCAAATCGATCACCGCCCCCGTCTGAACCCGGCTGCCGGCTCGGCCGGCCTCGATCTGGGCCCAAATCTCAGCCTTTGGGGTGGGCGGCGGCGTCCGGTAGTCCTGGGCCGCCTTCCGGATGAATTCGTCAAATTGTTCGTCAGTCATTGGGTAATCCAATCTCCAGCAAATGCCGCGAGAACCTTCCGCAACTTGGCCCGCGCCCGGCTTAGCTGGGCTTTCGACGTCCCTTCTTGGATTCCCAACGACGAGGCGATCTCGTCGTGGGTATACCCCTCCACATCGTGCATCACGAACACGGTTCGGTAGCCGTCCGGCAGCCCGGCGATCGCTCGCTCGAGACTCACCTTGAGATCCGGCTCAGCTTGGCCGCCTGTTTTCGCAGGAGTCCACTCTGCTACTTCCAAATCAACCTCGGTGGAGCGAAACCGTTTTACCCGACGTAACCCGTTGTAGATTACGGAGTAAGCGACACTGGTTATCCAGGTCGAAAGCGCCGCCTCACCCCGGAACGTGCTCAGCTTGTCAAACACCTTGATGAACGTCTCCTGGGTGCAGTCACTGGCCAGATCGGGATTCCCAGTCAGTCGATAGGCCAGACGATAGACCCGATCGACGTGCTCATCATAGAGCTCGCGTTCGGCCTTCTGGTCGCCACCTAACACTCGGCCGACTAACGCGCTAACTGTCACCGGGCTCCGAACACTCTGGGTTGTCTTGTTGCTACGTCTTTGTGACAGCGGGGGCGCCGGATTGGTTGCGCGGCCCCGGCGCCTCGGAAGGGTCGTCGGAATACCGGCCTCGGATATGCCGTAAACGCCGCGATATCTTGGCTACGCAGTACGATGTATATCATGGTGTTAATGACTTGACTGAATGAACGATTCAGTTATTATTCTTTGCATGGCACGCGGACGAGACCCCTCCAGGATCGATGAAATCGCCGCGGCAGCCACCGAGGCGTTCATCGAGTTCGGGTACCTCCGAGCCAAGATTCATCAGATCGCCGATCGAGCGAAGGTGGGGCCAGGGACGGTCTACCTCTACGCCCAAGACAAAGAAAGCCTCTTCGAACTGGCCTTACTCCGGGCCCTCGAAAGCCCCCTTGCCGCCAACCCAATCCTGCCGTACCGAAGAACCCACCCTCGCTCGCGGCGGCAGCTCATCGAAGACTGTCTCAAAGAGGTCGCCCAGTTCCCCCAGCTTTGGGTCGCGTCCCAACGCCGAAACATCACTGAAGCGGTACAGGAGTTTACTGGCATACTACTAGAGTTGTCGGCCTGGATTCGCCGCTATCGTTCATTGATCCTTCTTACCGAGCGAAATCGGGTGGATTGGCCCGACCTCGCCCAACTGTTCCAGCAGGTTATCTGGTCCGACCTCCACCGTCGGATCACCGCCTATTTGGCCACTCGGATGCGAACCGGTCACCTGGCCCCGGTTGGCGACCCCGCGGCCGTTGCCCGTTTCACGCTCGACTCCTTGGTGGCAACCCTGGTGCTCGGCCCGTTGGCGCCGGCCCCACCGGGGGTACCCGAGGACGAGCTGATCACCCGGCTGGTGTCCGCCGGCTTGGTGCCAACACCGATCGGCTCCGCGCTGGATCATCCCCCGACCCAGTCGGCCCGCAACGATCCCTAGCGCTGGTCTTGCTCAAGGTGGAACCGATGGAGCACCGCATGCACGGCGGGGCCGAGCATCGTCGTGGCCACCGTGATGAAGACAAGCCCGGCAAACAGCGCGTAGCCGCCCGCGAGCCACTTGCCTTGGACGGTTTGGAGCCGATCGATTGGGCCCATCCCGCCAAGCAACATGGCTGCGTTCAAAAAGGCGTCGGCCCAGCTCAGCTTCTCAACCCCACGGTAAATCGCCATGCCGACCGCGAGCGTCAACACGACCAGCGGAAGAAGGGGCAATGCGTTACGGAGCATGTTGCGGGTCACGCCCCAGGGGTGTGACGGTGGCGGATTTCTCGGCATGCGGGCATCTCGGGTGTCGGGCTGGCTAGCTTAGCGGGCGGGGACCCAGTCCGCCAGCGCGAAGTGCACCCGGCTAGGGATTGGCGCGCCACTGGCGCCCCATTTCCGCCACCACGCCGCCGTACAACTCAATGCCGGCCCACAGGTTTGAAAGCCGGAGGTTTTCGTTCTCGCCGTGTTGATTGTTGTCGTGATTGACGATCGGCAAAATGGCAAAGGGGGCGCCGAGGAGATCGACAAAGTCAAACAAGGGGAGGCTGCCGCCAAGGGCAGGGACTCGGATCAGAGGATGGTCGGCGGCTCGGTCGGCTGCGGCCAACAAGGCCCGTGCTCCCGGCGAGTCGAGGCTGGTCTTGGCAGCGCCATAGCCGCCGCTCCAGGTAACCTGGATGACCTTTGGGTAGGTTCTCCGGGTCACCGAGTCCGGGGTTGCTCGGACGATATGAAACCCCTGCCGTTGAATGTGCTCCTCAACAATGGTTTTGACCCGGTCTGGGGTTTGGCGCGGGACCAGCCGAAAGTCGAGGTACGCGTCGGTTTGGGGGACGATGACGTTGGCACCGCCGCCTGCGGCTCGTCCACCGGCAAGCCCACTGATATTGAGCGCCGGCAACGCCAGCTGCTCTGGCAGGCTCGATGGCGCTCCTTCGGTTCGGCCCAACTGGAGTTCCTGGACTAGCTGAGCTTCGACGGCGGGCATTGACCGAAATGCCTGGCGATCGGCCTCGGTCACCGGGCTGACATCGTCATAGAACCCCGGGATCGTGATTCGGCTCTCGGTATCGCGGAGTGATGCGAGCAACGCCACCATCATGGCATTGGGATTGGGTGCCCAATTTCCATAGTGCCCGCTATGCAACGGTCGGATCGGACCATAGATCGTGAGGTCGGCGCCGATCACCCCGCGTACCCCGAAGACGACTTGCGCTGCCCCCGACTGATGAACGGGGCCGTCGCCAAAGATCCAGAAATCGGCCGTCAGGAGCTCGCGATACGTGGTCAAGATTCTCCGAAGGTTGAGCGAGCCCGCCTCTTCTTCCCCTTCCAAGAAGAACTTCAGATTGACCGACGGCGCGATCTGGTTGGCTCTGAGGGCATCGAGCGCGGTCAACATGGCCACAATCGGCGACTTGTCGTCACTGGCGGACCGGGCAAAGATCCTGGCTTCCGGATCGAATCGGCCCGATGTCGGGGTGAGGGGTAGCTCGGTCACGCCGGGGCTCTGGGGTCCCGATCTGAGCCTCGGTGTCCAGGCCGGACTGGCCCATTTGGCTGAGTCGACCGGTTGGCCGTCATAGTGGGCGTAGAAGACGACGGTCTTGGTGGCGCCGGGTGTGATGAGCTCGCCGTAGACCGCCGGTGGGGCTCCATCGACCTCGAGGATCCGGGTGGCGATCCCCCGCTTCGTCATCATGGCGACGAGGGCCCGGGCATTGATCCGGATGTCCTCCAGATTGGACGCCACGTTGCGGAGTGCCAAGAGGCCGGTCAACTCCGCAACGATGGCAACCTCGTGTTGCTCCCGGTAGGCGCGAATCTTATCGCGAGTGCTCTGCCCTGACGCGCTGCCGGCCGAAACAAGCGCCAGAGCAATGAGGTAGAGGCGGCGCATCAGGCCGCCTTCGGCTGAAGTCGTTCCGCGAGTTCTTTGACGAACTTGGCGGCGACCAGCCCGGTTCGGGGGGAGCTATCGTTCAGGGGATTGAACTCAACGAGATCGGCTCCCACGATTTGAGGGGCTTGGACCCGCTGGAGGATTGCCACCACATCGCGGACCGATAGCCCGCCCGGCTCGGGGTGGGAAATGCCGTGGGCAAAGGCCGGGTCGAGTACGTCGATGTCGAGTGAGATGTAGAGCGGCCGGGTGAAGGTGAGAGTCGTGGGGCCGGTCCAGTCCCGCATCTCGTGAACCTCCACGCCGAACCGCGCGACCTGGTCGCGTTGGTGTTGGCTCAGGGTCCGAATCCCGATCTGTACCAGGCGGCGGGCCAACTTTTCTTCCATGATTCTGGCAAACGGGCAGGCATGGGAGAACCGGTTTCCCTCGTAGGAGTCATACAAATCGCCGTGGGCATCGAAATGGAGCACGTCGATCTCGGGGTATTGCCCGGCCATGGCGCGAAGTACCGGGTAGGTGATCGAGTGGTCGCCGCCGAGCACCAGCGGAATCGAACCCGAGTCAAGGACCTCGGCCACCCCGGCTTCGATCCGCGCCCGGATGGCGGGGTGATCAAGGCCGGTGAAATCGAGATCGCCGGCGTCAATGAGGACGCCCGGTTCGGCCACATTGAGCCCCCCCTCGGTCCAGGTGTTGCTCGATTCCAAGCGGAGGGCTTCCCGAATCGCTTGAGGGGCGCCGGCGGCACCGCGGAGGAAGGACGATTCACCGTCAAACGGTACCCCGAGGAGCGTAACAACGTTAGGCATGTGCCCTCATCTGCTTGGTTTGAAACACCGGACCCGTTGCCTTCGTACAGCCGCCATCGACCAATGCGTGTCTAATCTAGCTTCGTTACGTTACTGGGATCTATGGCAAACGTTTCTGACAAGAGCCGAACCGTCTCCCTGGTGTTGGGCCTGATGCTGGGCGTGTTCGGCGCCCACCGGTTCTACGTCGGCAAGATGGGAACCGGGTTTCTGATGTTGTTTACCGCCGGCGGCCTCGGGATCTGGTATCTGATCGACAACATCATGATTGCCTCGGGTGGATTTCGCGATGCCGAGGGCCGACGGGTGCTGCGGTGGGATCCCGAAGCGGCCGACGAGCTGGTCGGGGTTCCCAAGGAACTACTCGACGAGCTCTACGCGCTCCGGACCGAGGTGAACGAGCTTCACGAACGGGTCGATTTCAACGAGCGCCTGTTGGCCGAGCGCACCGGGACCACCGGCCCAACGACGCTACCGCCGGCTCGGTAGGCTCGTCTCGATCGTCAACCCGTCTCCGACCCGGAGTGTTCCGGGCCCTCGGTGGACGACGTTCATTCCAAACATCACTCCACTGCCGAGCTTCCGGAACGTCGCCAGGGTCCGGAGCGGCTCTTGGGCCCGTTCGCCGGTGACTTGATCGGTCGTGGTGATGGCGCATCGGGCGCACGGCTTGACCGCATCAAACGACACCCCGTTGCTTGTGAATCTGAGCCAACGATCCTCTTCGTAGGGCGAGGTGCCGGTAACGACGACATTGGGCCGGAATCGATTCATCGGCAGCGGGGTATCCAATCGTTGGTTCAAGTCTCCAAGTGACGCTTGTCCCACGACCAGGATCGGGTAGCCGTCGGCAAACCCAACGTTCGCTCCGATGGGGTCGTAGTCCGGGCTGGTCCGCCTGATCGCCCAGCTTGGCATGTAGGCCAACCGCACCGCCTGTCCGAGGAACTCGCTCAGCCACTCGGCGGCCCGGTCGCCGCTGTCCACCGCTTCGACCGAGTCGTTCCAGACCTGGACGGTTCTCCGGGGGGCTTGGTCGTCGCGGGCAATCGTCAGATCGTCGAATCCGGGGGCGCCGAGGGTGAGTTGGTTGGCGGAGGGCGTGGCCGTCACCAGGCGAAGGGCCACCAGCTCTCGTTGGGTGAGGAGCGCGTTATCGGTATCGACCACCATCCAGCGGCGGTCGTTTTCGGGTCCGAACCGATCGAGGTCGAACTGGTCGACGGCGATTCCCGCCCCACTCTTCAGCGGGTAGATGTGCAGGTTCGTGATGTGTATCATCTAGTGACGTGGGCCGAGGATCATGATTTTCTGCCAGATTTTTCGGGACAGGCCGCTGGTGAGCGACTCGATTTCGTTGACGGCCGATATTGTCACCGGGTCTTCGAAATCTTGGATGTAGACGGCGGCGCATTTGCTGAGGAGCGAGAGCATCTCGCTGCAGTAGTCGAGGTACCGTGACAATTCGAACCCCGTCATGGATCTGACCGGTGACGAAGCCGTGTTGCCGCCGACTTCGGCGCCTAAGATCCGATCGGGGTCCTTGGTCAGTTGGTGCATGTCGATGACGTGGGCAAGCGACCGGAGTTCGTGGAGGGCTCGGAGCGCCCGGCGCCGTTTCCGGCGGACCTCGAGGCTGGTCAGAAACACGACGGCGAGGCCCAGAAACACGACCTCGCTGACGAAGGCATCGACCGCTTGGACGACGTCGGGGATGCTGGCGCTCGCGGGG
>JAYVJS010000536.1:0-14825 GCA_043769075.1 Gemmatimonadota bacterium
GGTCGTAGAAGTAGGCTACGTTTTGATTCAAGTCGGGATTGCTGGACAGCTTGAGAAACAGATCGGCGTAGGTTCGCCGGCCGGCCACCAGGTAGGAACCGATTTTGTTCGGTAAGGGACCCTCGACCGAGAGCCGGCTCGACAGGAGCCCGATCGAGGCGTTGCCCTCGAACTGGTTGGCGTTGCCCTCCCGCTGCCGGACGTCGAGCACCGACGACAATCGGCCCCCGTACCGGGCCGGGATGGCGCCCTTGTACAGCTTCACATCGTCAATGGCATCGCCGTTGAACACCGAGAAGAATCCGAACACGTGCGACGGATTGTAGATCGTGGATTCGTCAAGCAGGATGAGATTCTGATCGGTGGTGCCCCCGCGCACGCTGATGCCGGTCGAGAAGTCGCTGACCGTCGTCACTCCCGGCAACAATGTCAGGGTCCGAATCGGGTCGACCTCGCCTAACACCACCGGCACGAACCGCACGGTCTTGAGATCGAGCCGCGCCGTGCTCATCTCGGTACTCCCCGGATCGACATCAGAGGAATCGCGGGTTCCGCTGACCCTGACCTCCTCCAGCTCGAACGGCAGAGCGGCGAGACGAAAGTCCCGGGTAACCGAGGTCTCGATCACCAGGGTGTCGACCCGGGGTGAGTAGCCGAGGGCCCGAACCCGGATCGTATGCTGCCCCGCCGACAGGGTCAGCACGAAAAACCCGTCCTGATTCGAGGAGGCCCGGCAGTTGGCGCTCGGGACCCGGCACTCGGGGCCGTCAGCCGTGACGGTGGCGTATCGGATGACCTCGCCGCTCGCTTCCGCCCGAACGTAACCACTTAGCCGGACCGACGACTGCTGGGCAACCAACAACTGCGGAACCGACGTCATTGCGCCAAGCAGAAGAATCCACAAAAAGCCCACCAAACGCACCACTTTCGACAAGAACCACGCCCTCCGACGTTGGAGAATAACCCCGGCGCTCGATCCCTGGAACTCAATCTCCACGCCCCGTTACCAACTAGTAACGCGGGGGTCGGCTGGCCCTTGTCTGCCATTTTGGCTGATTTGGCAGGTATGGGTATTGCCCAGCGGTGGCCTAGGACACGATGTCATCCGGCTAGCCAAGGAGTTCGTATGGGTTCGAAGATCATCGGTATCGACCTCGGTACCACCAATTCGGTCGTCTCGGTCATGGAGGGCGGCGACCCGGTCGTTATCCCGAACGCGGAGGGCGGGCGCACCACCCCCTCGGTCGTCGCCTTTACCAAGGACGGCGAGCGGTTGGTTGGCCAAGTAGCCAAGCGGCAGGCCGTCACCAACCCCAAGCAGACCATCTTTTCGATCAAGCGATTCATGGGTCGCCGGATGAACGAGGTTACGGAGGAATCGAAGCGGGTGCCCTACAAGGTCGGATCGGGCGCCAACAGCCTCGCCTCGGTGGAGATCGCCGGCAAGCAGTACACCCCGCCGGAAATCTCGGCCATGATTCTCCAGAAGATGAAGCAAACGGCGGAGGACTACCTCGGTCACTCGGTCGACAAGGCAGTCATTACGGTGCCGGCGTACTTCAACGACGCCCAGCGCCAGGCCACCAAAGATGCCGGCAAAATCGCCGGGCTCGAGGTCCTTCGAATCATCAACGAGCCCACCGCCGCGGCCTTGGCGTACGGCACGGAGAAGAAGAAGGACGAAAAGGTGGCGGTGTTCGACTTGGGCGGCGGCACCTACGATATCTCGATCCTCGACCTGGCCGACGGCGTGTTCGAGGTCAAGAGCACCAATGGCGACACCCACCTCGGCGGCGACGACTTCGACCAACGACTGATCGATTGGCTCGTGGCCGAGTTCAAGAAGGACCAAGGCATCGACCTCTCGAAGGACGCGATGGCGCTCCAGCGCCTCAAGGAAGCCGCCGAGAAGGCCAAATGCGAGCTGTCGAGCACTCAACAAACCGACATCAATCTCCCGTTCATCACGGCCGACCAATCCGGGCCGAAGCACCTCAATATCTCTTTGAGCCGGGCCAAGTTCGAGCAGTTGGTGGACGACCTGATCCAGCGCACCCTACCCCCGATGCAGCAAGCCCTCAAAGACGCTGGAATGACCCAGAAGGACATTGACGAAATCCTGTTGGTCGGGGGATCAACGCGGATTCCAAAAATCCAGGAAATCGTCAAGGGCTTCTTCGGCAAGGAACCCAACAAGTCGGTCAACCCCGACGAGGTCGTGGCCATCGGTGCGGCGATCCAAGGCGGGGTGCTCGGCGGCGAGGTCAAGGACGTCCTCCTGCTGGACGTCACCCCGTTGTCGCTCGGGATTGAAACGCTGGGCGGGGTCGCGACGGTCTTGATCCCACGGAACACCACCATTCCGACCAAGAAGTCGGAGGTGTTCTCGACGGCCGAAGACAATCAGACCACGGTCGAGATTCACGTCCTCCAGGGCGAGCGCCAAATGGCAACCGACAACCGGACCATCGGCAAGTTCCAACTGACCGGGATGCCGCCTGCGCCGCGAGGCATGCCTCAGGTCGAGGTCACCTTTGACATCGACGCCAACGGGATTCTCCATGTGTCGGCGAAGGACAAAGCCACGAGCAAGGAGCAGAAGATTCGGATCGAGGCGTCGAGCGGGCTGTCGGACGCGGACATCGACAAGATGGTCAAGACCGCCGAGGCGAATGCGTCGGTCGACAAAGAGCGGCGAGACGGCATCGAGTCACGCAATCAACTCGACGGCCTGGTCTACAAGGTGGAGAAGGACTCCAAGGAATGGGTCGACCGGCTCAGCGGCGACGTGAAGGAGAACCTGGACAAAGCGGTGGAGGCCGGCAAGGCGGCCCTCCGCGCGGGTGATGCGGCCGGCATTACCGCGGCCCTGACGGAGCTCAACACCGCCTACTCAGCGGCCGGCGCCTCCCTGTACCAGAGCGCGTCGCAGACCTCGGAATCGGGTCCCAGCGACCAGCCATCGGAAGGCGGGCAACAGACCCAGGGCAAAAAGGACGATGTCGTCGAGGCCGATTACGAGATCGTAGACGATTCCAAAAAGTAGGGCCGTTGCGACCCGCGCCGCGGGTTAGGCATCGTTGGTATATTGAATAGCGCCTTTCGCCGGGTTTCGACCCATGGCCGCAGCGGCCCGGCGGAGGGCGCCTTCAAATCAGTCGTCGGAACCGAGAATCGCTACGGCGTTGGATCTCAGGAATTATGACAGTCCGGTCGTTGAATTGGCTCAAATTCGGTGGGCTGGTGGGCCTCGCCTTCATGCTAGGGCTCCTGTTTGCCGGCCTCCTGGACCTCCCATCGTCGGGCCAGGCCCAGAACCCCAGATCAGATTCCCGGGCCGTCCCAGCGTCGGTGGTCGCGCCCCAAAACACCGTATCGGGAGTCGTTAGCCCGCTCGTAAGCCTTTCGGACGCTTTCGCGACGGTCGCCGAGCAGGTTCGTCCAAGCGTGGTGTACATCCGGTCCCGCCGAACCGAGCGCGAGTCCGAGGGTCGCCGGGTGGTCCCCCCAGGGTTCGAAGAATTCTTCGGCACCCCGCCGAAACGAAATGGCCGGGGGCCGACCGCTGAGCCCCCTGTGGAAACCGGTTCCGGCTCCGGCTTTATCGTGTCGGCAGATGGCTACATCCTCACTAACAACCATGTGGTCGACGGTGCCGATCAGGTCACGGTTCGCCTACTCGACCGGCATGAATACACCGCGAAAGTGGTCGGCACCGATCCCAACACCGACTTGGCGGTCATCAAGATCGACCCCAAGGCTGGGGTTCGCCTGACTCCGGCGAGTCTGGGCGCGAGCGCCAGCACCCGAGTCGGTGAATGGGTCCTTGCGGTTGGCAATCCGCTCTCGGAGACCCTGAGCTTCACGGTCACCTCCGGCATTCTGAGCGCCAAGGGCCGCGGCCAGCTTCAACTCCCGGGCCGCAGCAACCGCTCGATCCAGGACTACCTCCAGACCGACGCCACCATCAACCGGGGCAACTCGGGCGGACCTCTGTTGAACGTCCGAGGTGAAGTGATCGGCATCAACTCAGCGATCTACAGCCCGACCGGCGTCAGTGCCGGGTATGCGTTCGCGATTCCGATCGACCTCGCCCGACAGGTGATGGACCAGCTCATTTCGAAGGGCAAGGTTGAGCGAGCGGTCATCGGAGTCACGGTGAACGAGGTGACGGCGGAGGATGCCGATTGGGCCGGCCTGTCGGAGATTTATGGCGTCAAGGTCAGCGATTTCTCAGAAGGGTCTCCGGCCAAAGCGGCTGGGCTCCAACCCGGGGATTTGATCGTCACGATTGACGGGCAGCGGGTGGAATACGTCGCCCAGTTGCAGCAGAACGTCGGCTTCAAGAAACCGGGGGAGATCATCAAGGTCGAGGTCGCCCGGAAAAGCGGCGTGCGGAAAATCTACAATGTCCGATTGATCGCCCAAAACGAGGCTGCGGAATTGGCCTCGACCGAAGAGACGAAAGACCCCGAGCGGGCCACCGCCGATGCCGGCGCCACCGCACTGCGGTCCCGACTCGGCGTGTCCGTAACCGCGCTGACGCCGGAGATCATTTCGCAAATCGAGCTGCCGCCCGCCACCAAGGGCGTGATCGTCGAATCGGTCGATCCCTACGGGCCATCCGATGGACTGCTATTCAACTCGGCCATCATCACAGCGGTGGAGGGGAAACCGGTGCGCTCCGAAGCTGATTTGCGCGCCGCCGTCAAGGCGGCCCAGCCAGGTGAGGTGCTCACCCTTACGGTCTTGCTTCCGATCGAGGGCGCCAAACCCCAAACCAATATCGTTCGGGTTAAGGTGAAATGAGCCGGGTGGGTGGGGGGCTCTGAGGCCCCCCACCTGCTCAAGGCTTCGGAGCCACCTGAATACTGTTCGCCCCTGCTGTCGAATCCCAATAACTCCAGCCCCACCCAACCAGCTTGCCGTTGATTACAACCACCGGCGTCATGTTCCGATCCAAGAGACTCGCCGAATCGGACTTCCCCAACTTGGGGTACAGCATGGCCTCGACGTACTGGCCGTTGTAGAGGTAGGGATCGACCCTTTGGGGTTTTTCGCCCCCCATAACAACCAGAACACTGTCCTTGGCCATCCCAACGGCAAGCTTCTCGAACCTTGGGTCGGCGCGTTCGCATGCCGAGAGCGCGAGCTGGGCCACGAGAGCGGCCAATCCGGCTGTTTTTGTGATCCGCATCACTTACGTCCTAGCATTGGAAGTCCATACCGGATAAACACTTAGAACGGAAACAATGTAACACCTCTCTCAAGAATTGGGGACTCCAGCCGATGCTCTAGGGTAGCCAGAGATCTGGAGAGTCAAATGGAGGCGGAAGCCGAGCGGGTTATTGACGACAGCATCCTCGACAGTTATCGAGTTCTCCAGGACGAAGGGCAACCGGATGTCGTCACGGAGTTCATCGACGTTTTTCTCGCCGACCTCCCGCTCCGACAAGATCGGCTGCGGCAGGCGGTCGATTCGCAGAACCCGGCCGAGCTCAAGTCGGCGGCCCACGCCCTCAAAGGCAGCGCCGGTTCGGTCGGCGCCGTGCTCGTTTCCGGACTCTGCGCTCAGATCGAGGCGATCGGCCGGGCTGGGTCCGCCAACGGGACGCGGGAGCTGTTGTCGCGGCTTGAACCCGAGCTTACCCGAGCAACAGCCGAGTTGGAGACCTTCCGCCGCCCCTGAGTCGCCCTCGTTGCACCTCGAAACAGCCTCTCGCGCGCCCGCCCGAGGGGATGTACTGTTTTCCAACAGCCCCTGCGAACGTGGCGAAACTGGCAGACGCGCAGGACTTAGGATCCTGTCCTTTACGGGGTGCGGGTTCAACTCCCGCCGTTCGCATTCAACTTTCGGCAATGAGGTCCCTCGATGGCCGCCTTCGCTGACACCCTTGGCTCACTGGCCGAGACCCTGTTTCGACTCTCCGCCGTTGCGTTTCTGCTCGTGAACGGAGCCGCCGCCGGCGCCTTCGCCCTCAGTGTAGACCGCCGAGGCCTGGTCAATCGCTGGACCGCCCGCCTGGTGGCGGCCAATCTCCTGCTCCTCGGCACTGGACTCGCGGTGCCATCCGTGGCCGGTGCGGTCAAGCTGGTGGCGGAAGCTGTCAGTTCTCGGCCCGCGGTCCTCCCTCGGCGCTCGGCGGCCCTCGACCGATAAGGCCCGAAATCGAGTGCTGGATGCCTTAGTGCCGGGCGACGCATCCGATTATCTTCCCTCCGCTATGACAGAAATCATCGTTACCAAGACGGCCGAAGACTCGGCCTCCAAAGCATTTAGGGTCACTGTACCTGTCGAAAGGGTGCGGGCGGCTGAAGAGCGAGCCGTGGTGGAGTATGGGCGGCGAGTCCGGCTGCCCGGCTTTCGGCAAGGCAAGGCACCGATCGCGGTCATCCGGAAACGATTTGGCGATGAGATCAAGCAATACGTCGTCGAAGAGGTGGTCCGGGAAGGCTGGGAGCAGGCCCGGGTATCGGAGGACCTCAAACCGGTCACCGATCCGTCGGTCCGCAACCTCAAGTTCGAAGAAGGCCAGCCGGTCGAGTTCGAGGTGATGGTCGAAGTTCGACCGGACATCAAGCTGGCCACGCTCGGCGGTTTCAAGATTACCCGAACGGTTCCGAAGGTCACGGCGGCCATGATGACCGAACAGGTCGACAGCCTCCGGGAAAGCAAAGCGGCGTGGCTCCCAGTCGAGGGCCAGGCCCCGGTTGAAGGAAACATGGTTCGAATGGAAGTCGCCGCCATTGAGGATGGCGAACGAAAACCGGCCCAACCCTACACGATCGTGATTGGCCAGGGCCAGGCAATGCCGGCCCTCGAAGAGCGGGTCCTTTCACTCAAGCCGGGCGAATCGGCCGAGACCGAGATCAGATTTCCCGACGATCATCCGGATGAATCGCGCCGCGGTACCTCGCGAAAGGTCCACGTCACGGTGCATGAAGTGAAGCGTCAGGAGCTGCCCCCGCTCGACGACGCGTTTGCCAAGTCGGTCGGCGACTTCGAGGACGTGGCGGCACTCAGTGCGGCGGTTCGGGCCGATCTCGAGCGAACGGCCGAGCGAGATGCGGACAACGGGGTCCGGGAGAGCCTGTTGCAAGAAGTCATCGGCGCGAACCAAATCGAGGCGCCCCCGTCCTTGGTTGGGCGAGCACTCCACGCCTACCTGCACGCCTACAAGATCCCCCATGAAAAAGAAGAAGCGTTCAACGTCGAGTTTCGTCCGGTGGCCGAGGGCCAGGTCAGGCGCGAATTGGCTTTAGGCGCGATTGCCGACGCCCACAAGCTGTTTGCCACCGAAGCCGACCTCGACGAGCGGATCACCGCCCTCGCGGCGGTTCGCGGGCTCTCGGTCAACGAGGTCTACTCGCAACTCGAAAAAGCCAAGCGACTTCAGGAACTCGAGCGAAGCATTACCGAAGACAAGGTGTTCGAGTTTCTGAAGGGCCAGTCTACGATCGAAGAGGCCGTCTCATGAGCACGATGCTGTATCCACCCCATATCATCGAACGCTCGCCGCGGGGCGAGCGGACCTACGACATCTTTTCCCGGTTGCTGATGGACCGGATCGTGTTCCTGGGAGCCGGGATCAACGACGAGGTGGCCAACATCATTATCGCTCAGCTCCTCTTTCTCGACGCCGACAATCCCGAGAAAGACATCTACATGTATATCAACTCTCCGGGCGGACACGTCCACAGCGGGATCGCCATCTACGACACGATGCAGCACTTGCGAGCCCCGGTCAACACGATTTGCATGGGGATGGCGGCCTCGATGGGGGCGTTCTTGCTCGCCACGGGAGCCAAAGGCAAACGGGCGGCCCTGCCCAATGCCCGAATCATGATTCACCAACCGTCGAGCGGATCGCAGGGTACCGCGGCCGATATCGAGATCGCGGCCCGTGAAATTCTCCACACTCGGTCCTTGTTGAACCGGCTGTTTGCCAAGCACACCGGGCAGTCGACCGAAGCGATCGAACGGGACTCGGACCGGGACCGGTACATGTCAGCGGAAGAAGCGAAGGCCTACGGGATCATCGACGAGGTCTACGTCCCGAAGCCGAAGTAGGCCTCAACGGCTGGGGTTTTTGGGGGCCCGCGGCTTCGGCCGCGGGCTTTGTTTTTTGGCGGTCGGCGCGATTTCCTAGACAAAAGGAAATAAATAGACTAGACTGGGGCATGAGTCACCATTTGGCGGAATTGGAACAGTTGGTTCTCTTGGCCCTGCTAAGGCTCGGAGCCGAGGCGTATGGGGTGGCGATTGCCGAGGAGATCGAAGCCCGGTCGGGGCGGCCGGCGAGCTTGGGGTCGGTGTACAAGACGCTAATCCGGCTGGACACGAAGCGTTTGGTGGCGACCCGGCTTGGGGAGTCTACCCCGGAGCGTGGGGGACGCCGGAAGCGGTACTACCAGCTGACCCCGGCCGGCCAGGCAGCACTTCGCACTTCCCTGGGGGCCATTCAACGGATGGCGAGCGGCCTCGGGGTCGTGCCGCTTGGAGAACCGCAGTGACCCACCGACCGGAACCGCCTCGACTGGCGATGCTGTTGCTTCGGCTGACAACGCCGAAAACCATCCGGGAGTTCATCCTGGGCGATCTGGTCGAAGAGTTCCACCGGCGAGCCGGCTCCGGCGACCCGGCGGGGGCTGCCCGATGGTTCTGGCGGGAAGCGCGTAGCGTGGGCCGGGAGATCGGAAGCTACCGAGACGACTCAGTTCCCCTCACCCCACCGAGGCCGCTCATGCACGGAGTGTTCCAGGATCTTCTGTTCGCGTTCCGCCTATTTGGCCGACGACCGATGGCCACCGCCATTGCCGTGGCGACGCTCGGACTCGGGATCGGCGCGAATGTGGCGATCTTTAGTGTCGTCAAGCCGGTCCTGATTGACGCCCTCCCCTACCCTAACGGTCAACGAGTGGTCCTGTTGTGGGAGCGGGAGCCCGACGGCTCGACGAGCAACACCTCCTTTTCGACCTTCGCCGATCTCCGGGCCCAAAGCCAAACGCTCGACCGGAAGGCCGCCGTCCGAGATTGGAATCCGACCTTACTCGGCGCCGGCGAATCGAGCCGCCTCAGGGGCCAACGAGTCAGCGCCGAGTTCCTTGACGTCTTGGGTGTGGCGCCGGCACTGGGGCGAGATTTTCGGCCCGAGGAGGACCAGCCAGGGTCCGACCGCGTGGTCATCCTGAGCCACGGTCTATGGCGGAGCCGGTTTGGGGCCGAGCCGGCGATCGTGGGCAACGTGATTTCGCTCGATGGCTACCCCAACACCGTCGTGGGGGTGATGGGCCCGGAATTCGAGAGTCTCTTGGACCCGGGGGCTGAGCTTTGGTCGCCGCTCCGGTACTCGGTGACCTTGCCGTTCGGATGCCGGACCTGCCGCCACCTCCGGGCCATCGGCCGCCTAGCCCCGACGGCCACGGTGTCGGCGGCGCGGGAAGAAATGGCCCTGATCGCCAATCGGCTGGTGGCGGCCTATCCGAACGACTATTCGACCCCGGGTATCGTGATCGAAGCGTTGAAGACCAATCTGACCAAGGCTACGAAACCGGCCTTGATCGCCCTGCTTGGTGCTGCCGGCCTCGTCCTGTTGATCGCCTGCCTCAATGTCGCCAACCTCGCCCTCGGCCAGATGGCACAGCGCCGGCAGGAGTTCGGGGTCCGACTGGCCCTCGGCGCGGACCGCGAGCGGATCCTTCGACAGGTGCTGATCGAGAGCCTCATGCTCGGAGTGTTAGGCGCGGCCTGCGGTGTCGGCGTCGCCTGGTTGGCGCTGCAGGGCATTATCGGGCTGGCGCCGGCGGCGTTGCCCCGGCTAGGGTCGATTGGGATCGACCGCATCGCGTTAGGCTTCGCCGGCCTGGTTGGGATTGGGACCGGCGTCGCGTTCGGCCTGGGCCCCGCCCTGTGGCTGACCCGGGCCGCTCACGCCGGACTTCGCGAAACCGCGAAGATCACCGCCGGACCGGAGCGGCATTGGCTCCGGCGCGGCCTGGTGACCGGTGAGGTGGCCATTGCCGTGCTCCTGGTGGTCGGGGCCGGGCTCGTGTTTCGGAGCATGGGCCAACTCCTCGGGGTCGCTCCCGGGTTCGATCCGGACCATCTCCTCACCATGGACGTCCAGGTGGCCGGAACGAAATTCGACTCGGATCCGGTCACCCGTGGCTACTTCACAGCCGCGGCCGCAGCCGCCGCCCAGGTGCCCGGCGTCAGCGCCGTGGCCTGGACGAGCCAACTGCCGCTCGGGGGCAACGTGGACGGCTACAGCGTCGGGATCCGTTCGAAGCCGCTCGCAAACCCTTCAGACCAACCGTCTGCGGACCGGTACTCGGTCACGCCGGGATACTTCGAGACGATGCGAATTCCGCTGGTGAGCGGCCGATACCTCAGTGAAGCCGATCGGGACTCTGCCCCACCGGTCGTGGTGATCAACGCAACCTTCGCCCGGCTCGAGTTCCCTGGCCGGGACCCCCTTGGCGAGGAGGTCCACTTGGGCGATGACGCCAGTCCTTGGCGGACGATCGTCGGCGTGGTGGGCGACGTCAGGCACGCCGGTCTCGACCGGCCGGCTACCCGGCAGATCTACATCCCGGAGGACCAGTGGCAGTTTGCGGA
Source organism: Gemmatimonadota bacterium (assembly GCA_043769075.1). Lineage (GTDB taxonomy): Bacteria > Gemmatimonadota > Gemmatimonadetes > Gemmatimonadales > GWC2-71-9 > SHZU01. The sequence goes on from JAYVJS010000536.1 coordinate 10,619, forward strand.
CGGCTCGATGGTCATGGTTGTCCGAACGGCCTCCGACCCCGCCTTGGTCGCCGAGCCGGTCCGCAGGGTGGTGCGTCAGGTGGACCCGGACCCGACGATCGCCAAGTTGGCCCCGATGACCGCCGTGATTGGCGCCTCGACGGACGCGAGGCACTTCGTGCTCCGCTTGTTTCAATCGTTCGCCGGTCTTTCGTTATTGTTGGCGGCGGCGGGGATCTACGGGGTCATTTCAACCGGCGTGGCTGAGCGACAGCGGGAGATCGGGATCCGCACCGCTCTTGGGGCATCGGCCCGGGGCATCCAGGGACTGGTGGTGACCGAGGCCGTCAAACTCAGCGTTATTGGGGTGACCGCCGGACTGGTGGCCGCCGCCGGGCTATCCCGGTTCCTCGGCGCCATCCTGTATGGAATCGGGCCAACCGATCCCGCGAGTTTCGGCGCTGCGGGCGTCCTCCTCCTCAGCGTGGCCATTGCCGCCGCGTGGATTCCAGCCCGCCGCGCCGCCCGCCTCGACCCGACGGTGATACTCAAAGACTAGAAATCCCGGCAATGACGGCCCGATCGTGATCGACAACCGGTTCCGGTCCCACCGGCGCCGGACGCCGTATCTCGTTGTTCGGCAACGCGTTAGGTTACGCGTCGAGGGAGGTTGGGCCGAATTGCCTCTTGACGAAGCCGGAGCACTCCGGCCACCTTTACCCGCGTTCCGGCCTAACACCTTTTGCCTTCAACATCGAGCGGCATGTCTAACGACAAGCACCTCCGCTGTTCTTTCTGCGGCAAGTCGAAGGATTCGGTCCGGAAGTTCATTTCCGGCCCCTCGGTGTATATCTGCAACGAGTGCATCACCCTCTGCAACGAGATCTTGGCCGAGGACGAGGACCGGGACGTGGTCGACAACATCACCCACGTGCCTACCCCGAGTGAAATCAAGGATGTCCTTGACCAACACGTGATCGGTCAAGACCGGGCCAAGAAGACCCTGGCCGTTGCCGTGTACAACCACTACAAGCGGATCAACGCGTCGGCGGGGCGGGACAACCAGGTCGAGCTCGAAAAGTCGAACATCCTGCTCCTTGGCCCGACCGGCGTCGGCAAAACCTTGTTGGCCCAAACGCTGGCCCGGATCCTCGACGTTCCCTTTACCATCGCCGATGCCACGACCTTGACCGAGGCCGGGTACGTTGGTGAGGACGTCGAGAATATCTTGGTCCGGCTGCTGCAGGCCGGCGAGTTCAACGTCGCCGAGTGCGAGCGGGGAATCGTCTACATCGACGAGATCGATAAGATCGCCCGGAAGTCGGAAAATCCGAGCATCACCCGGGATGTGTCCGGCGAAGGTGTCCAGCAGGCCTTGCTCAAAATCCTCGAGGGAACGGTCGCATCGGTTCCGCCCCAGGGTGGCCGGAAGCACCCCCAGCAGGAATACATTCAGATCAACACCAAAGACATCTTGTTCATTTGTGGGGGGGCCTTCGACGGCCTCGACAAGATCGTCCAAAACCGGGTCGGGCGACAACAAATCGGGTTCGTTGGGGTCCCGGTTGAGGGCGAACCGGACAAGCGGAAAGACCTCGACAAAAAGAACCCGTTCGGCGACGCGGAACCGGACGATCTCCTGCGTTTTGGCCTGATCCCCGAGTTGGTCGGCCGGTTGCCGGTGATCGTCCCGCTCGAATCACTCGACGAAGAGGCCTTGGTCAGAATTCTCACCGAGCCGAAGAACTCGATCACGAAACAGTACCATAAGTTGTTCGAGCTTGAGGACGTTGGACTGACGTTCGACAGCGAGGCCCTCCGATCGGTCGCCCGCAAAGCGCTCAAGCGGGGCACCGGGGCCCGGGGACTCCGTGCCATCCTCGAAACCGTCATGACCGACATCATGTTCGATATCCCGTCCCGCGACGACATCCGCGAAGTCGTGATCACGCCCGAATCGATCAACGAGCACAAGCAACCGCTCGTCATTACCGAGCAGCGCCGCCAGGTTAAGGAGGCGTGACCGCACCGCTGACCTCGCCGCTCGTCGCCCTGCCGTTCGAATTCATCGGGAGTTTCCCTGAGCCGTTGTACCAGCTTGAGCCCCTACTTCCGGAGGTCGCGTTTCTCGGGAGATCGAATGTCGGCAAATCGAGCTTGATCAACGCGGTCGTCGGGCGAAAAATCGCCCGGACCAGTTCGACGCCTGGGAAGACCCAGCATCTCAACGCCTTTCGGTTCCCCGAATTCTACCTGCTCGATCTTCCGGGCTATGGGTACGCCAAGTTGTCTCTGGCGGAGCGGAGACGGCTTCGCGACCTGATCGACGAGGTGATTGGGAGGCGACCGGGTTTGAGGGCGGTGGTCTGGCTGCTCGACCTTCGGCACCCGGTGACCGCCAATGACTTAGCGATGGCCGAGCTGTTGGCCGACGCGAAGCGGCAGACCATCGTGGTGCTGACCAAATCCGACAAGCTGACTCAATCCGCACGGATCGTGGCACGTCGGGCGCGGGCCGGCGAACTGGGGGTCGAACCAGACGAGTTGCTGGTGACCTCAAGCTCCAAAGGAACCGGCATCCCCGAACTCGGGGAGCTGATTGCGGGCGTGGCATCGGAGGGGCTCTAGCGGGTCTCGATGCCCCGATATATTGGGGGTCGATGACCACAACTGACGCCGGGCTCCTTCATCTCGCCATCGGTGCGATCGCCTTTCTGTACGCATCCGTGGGTCATGCGGGCGCGTCCGGCTACATCGCCGTCCTGACGGTGGCGGGGCTCACCTCAGATGTGGTCCGGCCGACCGCCTTGACCCTCAACATCCTCGTCGCGGCGCTCACCAGCTATCAGTTCTATCGAGCCGGCTACTTTGCTTGGAGCCGGTTTTGGCCGATCGCCGCTCTGGCCGTTCCGGCGGCCTTCCTCGGAGGGTACATCCACCTCCCCACCGAACTGTTCAAAATGGTGGTCGGCGCTGTGCTGCTTCTCTCAGCCGCCCGCTTTGCCATCACGACCAGCGATCCACCTCGCACTCAGTTTCCGACCCGGGCTGTGGCGCTGGCGGCGGGAGCTGGGCTCGGCCTCCTGTCGGGGCTTACCGGCACCGGTGGCGGCGTCTTCCTGACCCCGTTGATGCTGTTGCGCCGGTGGGCCACGACCAAGGAGACCGCCGCGGTGTCGGCGCCGTTCATCTTGGTCAACTCGGTCTCGGGGCTGAGCGGGTTCTTGGCGAGCGGGCGGGCCCTCCCCGAGATCGCCTCGAGTTTGGCGATTGTGGCGGTTGTCGCGGGCGGGCTCGGCGGCTACTACGGCAGTCGGCGACTCCCGGTACCAGCCATTCGGTTGCTGCTGGCGGTCGTGTTGCTGACCGCCGGCGCCAAGCTGCTGCTGGGCGCCTAGCTCGCCAGCTCCGCGATGACCCGGGCCTCAAGTCGGCGGCTCAGGCTGGGCAACGAGGCCGCGAACTCGGCCGCCGACAGCGGCTGGCCGACGTAGTAGCCTTGGATTTGATGACAGCCGTGCTGGGCGAGATACGCCGCTTGAGCCTCAGTCTCGACCCCTTCCGCCACGACCGCGATTCCCAACGCCTTCCCCAAGGCAATCACGGCACTGGTGATGGCCGCATCATCCGAGTCGGTCAGCAGGTCCCTGATGAACGACTGATCGATCTTGAGTGTATCCACAGGGAAGTGCTTGAGGTAACTGAGCGACGAGTAGCCGGTCCCGAAGTCGTCAATGGCAAACCGCACGCCTAGTTTCGCGAGGGCCCGGATCGACGCGGCCACCGGACTGTCGGGCTGCATCAGGACGCTCTCCGTCAACTCGAGGACCAAGAAGCGGGGCGGCAATTGGGTCTCCTGCAGGATGTCCCAGATCAAGTCAACAATGTCCGACCGCTGCAGCTGGCGGCCCGAGAGGTTGACCGAAAGTCGGAGCGGCCCGACACCCTGGTCGGCCCACAGCTTCCCTTGGGCGCAGACCGTTCTGAGGATCCACTCGCCTAACCGCACAATCAGCCCCGACTCCTCGGTCATGGCAATGAACTCGGCCGGCGACAGCAGCCCTCGCTCCGGATGGTTCCAGCGCACCAACGCCTCCGCCCCGGTAATCGCCCCGGTCGCCGTATTGGCGATCGGTTGATAGACCATCGCGAATTGGCCGGTGTCGACCGCCCGTCGGAGCTGTTGGTCGAGCCGCATCCGCCCCATTGCCTCCGAATTCATCGTCGG
>JAYVJS010000537.1:0-2150 GCA_043769075.1 Gemmatimonadota bacterium
AGTCGTACCAAGGCCACCGGGACCAGCTCATGGCTGTCCACGGGCCGGTCTGTGCCTATTGTGGTCTGTCCTTCCCTCCCGAGGAAATCACCCTCGACCACGTCCAGCCCCGCAAGGGGAAGATCGCCTACGATCGGTCGGACAACTTGGTCCTCGCCTGCAAGTCCTGCAACGCAGCCAAGGCGGACATGCCCTTCCTCGGGTTCATTCTGGCCCGCCGGGCTCGGGGAGTATTCCTTCTTCATTATGGCGAGCACCTCTCCGACGGGATCAAGCGGACCGTCAGCGGATTGGTCGAAAAGCCGCTCTGATCTGTGGGACTCTTCGAACCACTTTCCATTCGTGATGTCGCCTTCCGCAATCGGATCGCGGTGTCGCCAATGTGTCAGTACTCGAGCGTGGATGGGTTGGCCACGAGTTGGCACCTGGTCCATCTCGGAAGCCGGGCGGTCGGCGGGGCAGGGACGGTGGTGCTCGAAGCGAGTGCCGTGGTTCCCGAAGGCCGAATCAGTCCCGCCGACTTGGGGATTTGGTCCGACGATCACATCGAGGGACTGGCGCCGATCGCCCGGTTCCTGAGCCAGCATGGGGCAGTTCCGGCGATTCAACTGGCCCACGCAGGCCGGAAGGCGAGCACGGCCGCTCCCTGGGTTGGCACTGGGGTTGTCGCCCCGGCGGACGGCGGGTGGGAGGCCGTGGCTCCGAGCCCACTCCAGTTTGGGGACGGATATCCGATGCCTCGGGCGCTCGGCCTGTCGGAACTGCCGGGCGTGGTTCGCAGTTTTGCTGAGGCGGCCCGGCGATCTCTCGACGCTGGGTTCCAGGTCGTCGAAATCCATGCCGCCCATGGCTATCTGCTTCATGCCTTCCTCTCTCCTCTCAGCAATCAGCGAACCGATCGATATGGGGGCAGCTTCGAGGGACGGACCCGGCTGCTATTCGAGGTGGTGGCTGCGGTTCGGGCCGTGTGGCCGGACCGGCTCCCGTTGTTCGTCCGGATTTCCGCGACCGACTACGCCGACGGCGGATGGGACATTGAGCAGTCGATCGAGCTGGCTCGCCGGCTCCATAGCGCCGGGGTCGACCTGATCGATTGTTCATCGGGAGGCAACGTGTCGGGGGTTCGAATTCCGTTGGGGGCCGGGTATCAGACTGCCTTCGCGGAGCGGATTCGGCGGGAGGCGCTGATTCCCACGGCGGCCGTGGGAATGATTACCGATCCGGCGCAGGCCGATCACATCATCCGGACCGGTCAAGCCGATCTAGTCATGCTTGCTCGGGAACTGTTGCGCGACCCGTATTGGCCGCTCCGCGCCGCCAAGGCCTTGGGGATCGCGACCAGTTGGCCGGTCCAATACCTCCGGGCGGCGCCCTCGGGATCGGTGGCGCGCTAGCGGCTAGCCGATCGCTTCTTTGACGATCCGATTCTGTTCGAGCCCGTGGGCAACGTTCGATCCCTCCGCTGGGCTGGCTCGGTCGGGCCGACCGACGTACCGGAGCGCAACCTGGCTTGGGAGGATCCCGGTTAGGCGGGGCGCTACGAACGTCCAGGCTCCCATATTCTTAGGCTCTTCCTGACACCAGACGATTTCTCGGACGTTCGGATATCCGGCCAACAAAGCGCGGAGTTCGTTCTCGGGAAACGAGTAGAGCTGTTCGAGCCGAACTAATGCCGGTCGGTCAGCCGAGTGCTTGTCCGCTTCGGCCAACAAATCATAGTACACTTTGCCGGTGCACATGACGATCCGGCTGATCTGATCGCCGCGGGACCTCACGGTGCTATCGTCGAGGACCGGGAAGAATCGGCCGCTCGCCAGATCGGTGATGTTCGAGCAGGCCTGCGGGAGCCGGAGCAAGCTCTTCGGTGTGAAGAGGATCAGCGGCCGTTGGCGATTCCGCCGCGCTTGGCGCCGGAGCAGGTGGAAAAGCTGGCCTGACGTCGTGCAATTGGCGATCCGGATGTTCTGCTCAGCCGCGAGTTGAAGGAATCGTTCCGGCCGCCCGCTCGAATGCTCGGGGCCCTGGCCCTCATGGCCGTGGGGCAGGAGCAGGGTCAGCCGTGAGGTCACGCCCCATTTGGACAGGCCGGCGGCGAGGAACTGGTCGACAATGACCTGGGCCCCATTGATGAAGTCCCCGAACTGGGCCTC
>JAYVJS010000538.1:0-5401 GCA_043769075.1 Gemmatimonadota bacterium
CCTGTTGCCAGCGATGCATGGCAACGTCCCCACCGAAGATCAGCCAGGCGGCCGCAGGATCAGGGCCGAGTGTGAGCCCAATCGGGTCGGACCTGCCACCGTATCCGTGCCCGACTGTCCACCGTTCGAGGGCCGGCCGGACCCGCCAGGGCAGAATTGAGGCGGCCGGCCCTTCTCTGACCCATCGACTAAGAGCAGGCAGCATTAGGCCCAATGTACCGTCAACCGCGGTCTCCCGCCCGGCGGCCGGAGTTGCGCTTCAATTGGCCCTCTCGTAAACTGTCCTTCAGGTACTCCCGACGTCATCGTCCGACCAACGGTCACAATGCTGAACGACCCCCGTTCCCGCCGCGGTTTTCTTGGTGCCCTCGGCGGAGCCACCGCGGTCTGGCTTTCGGCACCGTGGCCGGACCTTCTGGCGGCCGCCGCCCACCCCGATCCAGACCAGCCCACTCCGCTTCAAACCCTGACCCAGGGCGAAGCGACCGAACTCGAGGCTGTTGCCGCGCAGATCATCCCGACCGACGACACTCCAGGGGCGCGGGAGGCCAGGGTCATTGGTTTCATCGACCGGGCTCTCGCCACCTTCGCCAAATCGGAGCGGCCGGTCATCACCAAAGGGCTGGCCGAGCTTCGCCGGGACGTCGCCCGCCGGCATCCTGGCGCGACCTCTTTTGCGGCCCTCGGCGGTCCCGACCAGATCGCCATCCTCAAGGCCCTCGATGCCGCCAAGTCTCCATTCTTCGAGGCCGTTCGGGTCGCCACCATCACCGGGCTGCTCGCCAACCCTTCGTATGGTGGCAATTTCGGCAAAGTGGGCTGGAAGCTGATCGGATTTGACGACCGGTTCTCCTGGCTACCGCCGTACGGTTACTATGACCGCCCATAGTCAGGCTTCCTCGGCCCAAGGGCCCCACTTCCGGCCGGCCGACGAAGTGGACTTCGTGGTCGTTGGAGTCGGAGCCGCCGGCGGGATCATCGTCCGAGAGCTAGCGGCGGCCGGTTTCACGGTCGTTGCCCTCGAACAGGGGCCATTCCTTCACGAGCCGGACTTTCACCACGACGAACTCGCCGTCAACCGGCTCGCCGCGCTGACCAACGATTTTGCCCGCTCGCCCAATACCTATCGGAAGACCGATCAAGAAACGGCCAAACCCCGGAACATGGTGGCGTACGGCCGGGCGGTCGGCGGCGGAACGGTCCATTATACCGGCAACCTGTGGCGGTTTCACGAAATTGACTTCGTCGAACGAAGCCGCAAGGGCGGAGTACCAGGCGCCTCGATGGCGGACTGGCCGATTACCTATGCTGATTTGGAGCCCTACTATACCCGGGTCGAGTGGGAGATCGGCGTGTCGGGCCTCGCGGGCGCGAGCCCGTTTGATCCGCCCCGGAGCAAACCGTATCCGCTCCCGCCGATTCCGGTCAAGTCCACCGGCGTCCTGCTCGAACGGGCCGCCAAGAAGCTCGGCTGGACCGCGTTTCCGGCCCCAATGGGGATCCTCTCGAAGCCGTACCGAGGCCGAGGGGCGTGCGTTGCCTGTGGGTTCTGCGAAAGCTTCGGCTGCGAGGTCAAGGCCAAATCCAGCACCCTGGTCTCGACGATCCCCGAAGCGATGGCCACCGGCCGGTGTGAAATTCGGCCGCTTTCCTATGTCCGGAAAATCGAGACCAACGCCAAAGGGCGAGTGACCGGGGTCACCTACTTCGACTCCGCCAACCGGGAAGTCTTCCAAAAAGCCAAAGCGGTAATCGTGTCGGCCAACGGTGCCGAAACGCCGCGTCTCTTGTTGATGTCGGCGTCGAATCAGTTTCCAAACGGCCTGGCGAACTCGAGCGGGCTGGTGGGGCGCCACCTGATGTTCAATGGCGGGGGCATCGCAGCTGGGCTATTCGAACATGAGGTCAACGGCTACAAGGGGGCGGTCGTGTCGCGCGTGGTGCACGATCTCTACCAACTCGACCCGAAACTCGGCCTCCACGGCGGAGGCGGGTTCGATTTTCGCTGGGATCTTGGTCCGATCAGTTTCGGGCTCGGCGGCCTTCCGCCCGAGGCGCCGACCTGGGGGCCCGAGTACAAAAAACTCCTCCGGCAACACTTCAACCGAACCTTGCTCTCGTTCGGCCATACGACATCACTCCCGGTCGCAACCAACACGATCACGCTCGACCCAACCCTGAAAGACGGTTGGGGCCTCCCAGCTATCCGGGTTACTCATCGCGAACACCCCAACGACCTCAGATTGTATCAGTACTTCTTGGACCGCTCCCGCGATCTTCTTTTGGCGGCGGGGGCAACCAGGCGGTGGGACCTCCCCATTACGGAGGAGCCGGGTCCCCAGCAGCCCCACTTGCTGGGAACCTGCCGGATGGGGAACGATCCGAAACAGAGTGTCGTCAACCGGTTTCATCGGGCTCACGACGTCCCGAACTTGTTCGTGGTGGACGGGAGCAGTTTCGTGACCAGCGGCCGGGGTCAGCCGACGATGACCATTATGGCACTTGCCTTTCGGGCCGGCGAAGCGATCGCGGCCATGGCCAAGCGGGGCGAGATCTGACCGGGATCCGGTATGAGCCGATTTCTTGACCAGTTCGACGTGATTCTCCTCGACATGTGCGGCACCTTCATGTTCGGCCACGACCGCCTTGGACCTGACGAGGATTACTACGCCACCTACCGCGCCCTCGGCGGCCGCCGACTCGACCCCACCACGCTGACGGCCATCGTCCGGACGACGGCTGACGCGTTGGTCCGGCTTTACAACACGCCAAGCCACTTCGACGACTTTCCCTCGGTACGAGAGGCATTCCAAGCCCACGGCGGGGCGGCCGAGCAGGACCTCGAAGTGCTCGAGCGCCTCTACACCAGCCACGAAATCGGCCAGGTACCGCTGGAGCACCAGGCCTTCATAGCTCAGGTCGCCCGCACCCACCGCCTTGGGGTGGTCTCGAACATCTGCGCCCACCCCGATCTCTGGCTCAGCCGATTTGATGACTCCGGTGTATTCCGCCAGTTTGAGGTCCTGACGTTTTCCTCCGAAGGCCGAACCATCAAGCCGTCGGCGAGGTTCTTTGCCCGGGCCCTGGGCCAGTTTCCCGCCCACGCCAAGTTCCTTTTCGCCGGCGACAGCCTTGAGCGGGATATCATTCCTGCCAAGGGGTTAGGTCTCGAGACGGCCTGGATCGCCCCACCAGGTTCAAGGCATCCCGCGGCAGATCGGGTCGTGACGAGCCTGCCCGACCTAGCGGAACTCCCGTCCTAACCCAGTTCACTTGTCGCTATCCTACCCCGATCACAATCGCAGGATGATTCCGATGATGCGCACCGTCCTTTTCCTCATTGGCCTCGGCGTTCGAGTGGCCGGTCAGAGCCCGTTGCTGGCCCAGACCCGGCGGTTTCCGGACGACTCCGTCGTGCAGGCCATCCTCAACGAGCAGGTAACGGCCAAGAAAACCGCCGGCATCGTCGTCGGCTTGCTCGACGCCGACGGATCAACCCGAGTCCTGAGTGCCGGCAAGTCCGACAACAAGGGCCTCCCGCTCGACGGAAACGCCGTGTTCGAGATCGGATCGATCACCAAGACGTTCACGGCATCCTTGCTGGCGGACATGGTGGCCCGCGGGGAGGTCAAGCTGAGCGACCGAGTCCAGCAGTACCTTCCCGCCTCGGTCAAGATGCCCTCACGCAATGGCCGTGAGATTACCCTGTTCGATTTGGTTACCGTCTCGTCCGGGTTACCTGGGATGCCGAACAATTTCAAACCCGCCAATCCGACCAATCCGTATGCCGATTACTCGGTCCAACAGATGTACGATTTCTTGAGCGGCTACACCCTGACGCGCGATATCGGCTCTCAGTATGAGTATTCGAACCTGGGGATGGGGCTGTTGGGGCATGCGTTGGCCCTGAAGGCGTCGAAGAGCTATTTCGACCTCATGGCCGAGCGGATTCTCCGCCCGCTCGGGATGGGTGACACCGAGGTCACCCTGTCCCCTCGGCTCCAGCAGCGCCTCGCGTTAGGCCACAACAGGGCGGGAGCGATTGTCTCCAACTGGGACATCCCGACTCTCGCCGGTGCGGGCGCCCTCAGATCGACCGTCAATGATATGCTCAAGTACCTGGCCGCCCATCTCGACTCCACCAGCAAACCGCTCGGCTCGGTGTTGGCTACCACCCATCCGACTCGAACGCAGACCGGCAATCCAGACGTCACGGTCGGGATGGCGTGGCACATCCTCAAGACGCCCGGCGGCTCAGTAGTCTGGCACAACGGCGGCACCGGCGGCTACCGGACCTTCATGGGGTTTGACCAAGCCAAGCGGATCGGGGTCGTCGTGTTGACCAACTCGGAAATCGGGGTGGACGACGTTGGCCTTCATTTGATCGACCCCGCCGTCCCGGTTTCGAAACCCCCGGTGGCGAAGGTCGCCAAGTCCATCGATCCAGCGGTGCTGCCCCGGTATGTGGGGACCTACCAGTTCACCCCGGAAATCACCATCGCGGTCACACTGGAACAGGGCTCGTTGTGGATCGAAGCCACCGGGCAAGCCAAGGTGCGGCTGTTGGCCGAATCGGAGGCCGAGTTCTTCATCGCCGAAGACGACATTGGGATTTCGTTCATGACCGAAGCCGGCGGCGTCACCCAACTCATCGTTCACCAAGGCGGCGGGAACACGCCGGCCAAGAAGATCCGCTAGGCGGGATCCAGCCCGGGATTGACCCGATTCCGTTCCCGTCAGCTATGTTTGGACTAGTCCCCTGGCAGTCACAACCCTCAAGTCGGAGTGCTCCATGTCCGTCGCCAAGATCACCGAAATCCAGTCCTCGTCCATGAAGAGCTTCGACGATGCGATTGCTGTTGGCATTGCCCGCGCCAACAAGACCTTACGGAACGTCAGTGGGGCCTGGATCAAGAGCCAGAAGGTCACCATCGCCAAGGGCAAGATCACGGAGTACCGGGTCCTCATGAAGGTCAGCTTCATCTTGCAGGGGTAGTCGATGGAAAACCTCGGGTGGATACCGCTAGGCACCTGGCTCTCACTCGCGGTGTTGACTGGGTGCGGACTCGACGAATCGGCTACCGTGAGCTACGCCGGCACGGCAGCCTATCCGCGCCAGCTCGTCTCCATCCAACTCGGGGATCAGCGAATCGTTGGTAAGGAATTCGAGCTCACCGGAGGCGAGCCCGACAAATTTGAGATCCAGACGTTGGTGCCCGGGGGGCGGACGGTCCCGGTGCTCATCACACTGGTCTCGGGGAACGACACCCTTGGCGTTCTCAGATCGGAGATCGCGATCAAAAAGGGCCGACGGCTGTCCCTTCAGATCTGGGCCGGCGCGCTGCCCGCACTCCTCGGGTCGTCCTGTGCGGTCCGGATCGGCCCGGTCGCCATCCTGGGC
>JAYVJS010000539.1:0-12472 GCA_043769075.1 Gemmatimonadota bacterium
TGATCGACCACGAACCGTCGCTTGGTCTCGGTGCCGGCGGTCCCGATGGCCCGGATGTTCCGCCACCGGCACAGCTGGATCACGGCCGTCCCAACCCCGCCCGCCGCATTAAGAATCAGCGCCGTTTCGCCGGCCCGGCCCGGGCCGACTCGAAGAGCGCCACCCAAGCAGTCAAGAAAGCCACCGGCACCGCCGCGGCCTCGGACGGCGAGAGGCCGGCCGGGTATCGAAACAGGTTCGGGGCCGCCACGATCACATCGCGGGCGTACCCGCCGTACCGGATCAGCCCGACTGCCTGGTCACCCGGCGCCCAGTCGTCAACGCCTGCGCCAACCTGCCTAACGATCCCGGCCACTTCGAACCCGGGACTATACGGCCTCGGCGGCACCGTGGCGTAGAGGCCCGCCCGCATTAACAGATCGGCGAAATTGACACCGGCGGCCGTTACTTCGAGATGAACTTGTCCTGGAGCGGGGTCGGCCAGGGGCACGAATCGCTCCGCGAGCACCTCCGGCCCACCGTGGCGTTCGATCAGAATCGCGGTCGTCGTCCGGCCGCTCACCGGTGGGTCTGGCTCCCCGGCCCGGGCCCGGGCCGGAACCCGAGATCCCGGAGCAACCCGTCTTGCAGCGAATAGACCCAAGCGTGAACCGCCAACTTCTGCCCTCGGGTCCAAGCCTCCTGAACGATCGAGGTCCGGCACACATTGCCCGCCTGCTCGAGAACATTGAGCTCGCAAAGGCGATCGACCTTTCGGTCATCGACGGGCTCAGCCGCGAGAACCTCCCGGTGGCGCTCGGCCACGTCCTGGATGTGGCGCAGCCAGTTGTCGATCAGACCCAACGGGGCGCCTTCCCAGGCGGCCCGAATGCCTCCGCACCCATAGTGACCGCAGACGATGACGTCTTCGACCTTGATGACGTCGACGGCATACTGGAGCACCGACAGGCAGTTCAAATCGGTGTGGACGACGACATTGGCCACGTTCCGATGGACAAACATCTCGCCCGGCATCAGGCCGACGATTTCGTTCGCCGGGACCCTGCTATCCGAACAACCGATCCAGAGGTACCGGGGTGCTTGCTGATCGGCCAGGGCCGAAAAGAAGCCCGGTCTTTCGCGTTCCGTCGCGGCGGCCCAGGCCTTGTTCTGGGCGAAGAGATGTGCGACCGACGTCATGAATGGGTAGCCCTTGAACAGGTTGGGAAAACCGATTGCCGCCCCGCGGCGTCTCTTTCTTGGGTGGCCACCCAATATACGCAGAATCGTTCATCACAACCCCGAGGACTCCATGAACTCTCGTTTCTCGAGGGCCGCCCTGGCCGCTCTCGCCCTGGCCGCCGCATGTTCCAATGAACAGCCCACCGATCCCGGTGCGACACCCGACATCACACCCGAAGCAAGCCGCGAACGGGGGCCGGACTCACACCGCGGACCCGGGTTCCTGATCACCGCCACCAACGCCGTCGCCGGAAATCAGGCGGTGGTGTATCCCCGCGCCGCCGATGGGTCCCTTGGCTCGCCGGCCAGCTACTCGACCGGCGGCAACGGCACGGGCGGCGGGCTCGGCAACCAGTCGGGGATCGCCCTCGACGAAGATTCACGCCACCTCTACGTCGTGAACGCCGGGAGCAACACGATCTCGGTCTTCGCCGTCCGGGGCGCCGGCCTGGCCCTGAAGCAGACCATTGCGTCAGGAGGGACCCGGCCGATCAGCGTCGCGGTGTCCGATCGGCTCCTCTACGTCCTCAACAATGGCGGGACGGCCAACATCACCGGGTTTCGAGTCCGGCACGACGGCACGCTCCTGGCACTGAGCTACTCAACCCAGCCCCTCAGCACCGCCGCGCCGAACGCATCACAAGTCGGCTTCAATCGTTCCGAGCGCCGGCTGATCGTGACCGAAAAGGCCACCAACAGTTTGCTTTCGTTTCGTTTGGACGAAGACGGCCGCCCAGGACCGTTCGAAGTCACGCCGTCGAGCGGGATGACGCCGTTCGGCTTTGCCGTCGATCGACGCGGCCACGTCTTGGTCTCGGAGGCCTTCGGCGGCCGCCCTAACGAATCGGCGCTCTCCTCATACCGGCTTCGCCGGGGCGGGTTCCAAACGATTAGTGCCTCGATTCCCACCACGGAAACCGCCGCCTGCTGGGTCGCGGTCTCCGGCGACGGCCGCTACGCCTATGTCACCAACACCGCAAGCAACACGATTTCTGGGTACGCGCTCTCCGACCGCGGAGAACTGAGCCTGCTGGAGGCGGACGGGATTAGTGGAACCACCGGCAAGGGACCGGTCGATCTGGCCACCCGGCCGGGCCTCGATTACATGTACAGCCTGAACAGCGCCGATGGGTCAATCAGCGCCTTCCGGGTCAACCGCAATGGTTCGCTCGTGACAGGGACCATGACGTCCGGACTGCCAGTTGGTTCGAACGGATTGGTCGTTTTCTAGACTCTGCCAGCCGACCGGGGTGAGGCGGGCGCGAGCCCGCTCCACCTCAGGTACCGGGCTTTGAGCTGTTGAGGGCCCAATCATAGTCGGTATACTCGAACCGCTTCCATTGGCCACTCTCCAACAACTCGCGCTCGGGCCCGGCCGGATACCACTTGGCGATGAACCGGCCAATGGCCTCCTTCGAACCACCGAAGTCCTTGGCATAGTCCCGAAACTTGAAAACCTGGCTCACGTAGACCGCCCGGTTGGCCAGGTCGACCCGATTCTTCGACGGAGTCTCGCGCAAGAAGATCCGCCCCTGATCTTCCAGTTGCTCCTCGAGCCGAGCCCCGACGTAGGCCTCGCTCCGAAGCGGCGGACACCCGATGGCCGCACAGACCAAGGCAAAGTGGATCCGGGGCTCTCGGTAGGTCGGCCGAATGATCTTCTGCTCGATATGATCGAGTCCGTAGTCGACTCCCCCGACTCGGGCCAGTTTCTCGGTCCACGGGCCAAAGCCTTTGATCAAGCCGCCGGTCTTGTTGATGTTGCGGATCGATTTCCGCTCGTTGTGGACGAGAATCAACTGAATGGTGTAGGCGTTATAGGCATTGATCCAGAAGGCCAGCTGGTCATCACGACCGAGAGTCGCGGGGTCGAATGCCGCCAGCTTGGCCAGGTAATCGGCGAAGGCCGGCTCGGCTCGAAACCCATCGTAGTCGACCGCCCCCGCTACGACGTAAGTCCGGAGCAGTTGGTCAAACGCCGAGTGGTCGAAGGTCGATTGGGCGACCGGGGCCGAGGCAAGGAGGTGGGCCAAGTAGAGCGTCGTGGTCATGGTCGGTGGTTCCTTTTGCAGTGAATACGCTCTCTGGGCGTAACCGGGTTCCTCGGGCCCCGACAGTTGGATCGCCGGGCTCAGCCTGCAGGTGCAGAAAACCGCAGATTTGCGACGGGCCCTGCAGAGCAGAACGCCTCGGCTTTCGGCGACAAACGGAGGACCGCTGCCCCCACTCCTGTCGCGCTAAGATAATTCATACCAACATCTTATCGAGGCTGACAGGGCTGCGGCACTGGGGTTGCCTTGGAGTATGACATCGCCAAGAATGGCGCGAAAACATTTGCTCACGAGCTCCGACATGCGTAGAACGCTAGCCGCCGCCGTCATCCTTTTGGGCCTGGCCACGACTCCGGCCGCGGCCCAGAGTCGCTACATCTTCGGCTACACCCACAGGGACGATCTCGCTCCCGTCACAGCCGTCCAGCTCATCACGGACCACGGGGTGTTCAACAGCTACGTTCGGGGCTGGTTTGACGACACCGGCCGCCATATCCAAAAGAACGACAACTACGTGGCCGGCATCCTCGACAATCAATGGTACCGGAACTTTTTCGTCTTCGATCTGTCCGCCGCGATGGCCCAGTTCGGGTCCGCGTCACTCCGGATCTTGAATCCCCACGTGGCGCTGCCGTGGTGTGCCCCGGCGGCGTTCTGCGATGGGTTCACGAGTCCAAACCCGACCGAATCCTACTTCCTCCGATACTTGAATCCACAGTATTACGGCGCGGTGTCGGCTGACGCGACGGGGCGAACCGATATCTTCTCCGAACTGGGGTCAGCTCAGGTGTTCAGCCACCGGTCGGTCAGAAACGCCGACAACGGACAGTGGGTTGACTTGGCCCTCAATCGGAAGGGACTGGCCGACCTCAACGAGCGGCGAGGAAACACCTGGGGCGTGGGCGGCAACCTCGATGAGTTGCGTTCGCCCGTCGGTGTTGTAACCCCGGAACCGGCAACCATCGTGCTGCTCGGCACAGGCTTGGTCTTGATCCTCCTGATGGGGAGCCGTCGCCGAAGCTAACGCCGAGCGCCGTTCACCGGTGCGCAACCGAGGGGTGTTCGGTAGTATTGGGGGAACCTCTCGAACGGTCCCGATTTCCTTCGACCCGTTGAATCGTTGAGCGCCGCCGACCTCGAGTCGACCCGGCGCCTCCTGGCCGGCCGTTACGAGATCCTCCAGGAGCTCGGCCGGGGCGGCATGGGGGCCGTG
This sequence comes from Gemmatimonadota bacterium, assembly GCA_043769075.1. Classification (GTDB taxonomy): domain Bacteria; phylum Gemmatimonadota; class Gemmatimonadetes; order Gemmatimonadales; family GWC2-71-9; genus SHZU01. The sequence continues at coordinate 4,486 of JAYVJS010000539.1, forward strand.
TATCTGGCCCGCGACCTTCGACTCGATCGGCCGGTAGCGCTCAAGGTCCTCCCGGAATCATTGACCGCCGATCCCGGCCTCCGGGAGCGGTTCCTCCGGGAAACCCGGACCGCGGCTTCGTTTTCCCACCCCAACATCGTCCCAGTTCACGCCGTGGAGGACCACGATGGCGTCCTGGCGTATGCCATGGGGTTCGTCGAGGGCGAAAGCCTGGCCCAACGGGTGGCCCGGGCCGGCCCGTTAGGCATCCGGGAAATCGTCCGTCTCTTGCAAGACATCGGGTATGCGCTGGCCTACGCCCACGGGCGCGGCGTGGTCCATCGGGATATCAAGCCCGACAACATCATGCTGGAACGGGCCACCGGCCGGGCCCTGTTGATGGACTTCGGGATCTCGCGGACCATCACCGCCCAAGTCGACCGGCCCGGGCTGACTCGGGTCGGAGAGGTGGTCGGCACCCCGGAATACATGAGTCCGGAACAAGCCTCAGGCGACGTGGTGGACGGTCGAAGCGATCTCTACGCCCTCGGACTAGTCGCGTTCTTCGCGGCCGCGGGACGCCCGGCGGTTACGGGTGAGACGACCCAAAAGATTCTGATCAAGCAATTAACCGAACCGGTCCCGCCAGTTGGCGACGCCCGGACTGACCTCCCCGCCCCGCTCGCCGCCGCGATCGACCGGTGTGCCGCCAAGGAACCAGGGGAGCGCTTCCCGACCGCGGAGGCACTGATCGAGGCGATCGACCAGTCACAACTGGCGACCGCGGAAATTCCGCTCCAAGTCCGGATGTTTGCCCAGGAGCTCGGGACCCTATCGTTGGTCCTCCTCTTCCTCACCGTCATCAGTATGCTTGTGTTGCGGAATCTGCTCAAGACCGCATCGACCGTCGACGCCTTTCTTCCCGTTGTTTTGTTGTCGGCTGTCGGGTTTACCCGGCTGCTCCAGTCATTGGCCGCGGGACGTCGTCTCGCGATGACCGGTTTCAGTGAGACTGACATCTTGAAGGGAATGCGGGCTGTGGTGGACGAGCATCAGGGCGTTCGGGCCGCCTTGAGCCACGAACCGGATACCCGCCGACAACGGCGGAGGACGCTAAAGCTGGGGCTTGGCCTGATTGCCGGGTCCATTGGGCTGACCTGGTGGTCGATCGCGCTGCGAATCCAAGTCGGTCCCCAACAATTCCGAATGCCCTGGCACGGCATCGCCATGGTATTTGCGTCGTTTGCCTGCCTCGGCGTGGGGCTGATCCTGACCATTCGAAGCCCTTTTCGGATGCCCCCCGGCGAGCGATTGTTCCGTTTGGTCTGGCTCGGTCCCGTGGGCCGAGCGTTTGTCCGATTGGCAGGCCGGCGGACGCCTCGCACCGCTCGGGTTAGCCCCGACGTCACCGCCCACCTCCCCGTCCGGGCGGTGGCCCAGGCTCCCCCGCCTAACGCGGGCTCGACCCTGGAAAGGCGGGTCGCCGCGCTCGAGGCCTGGCGCGACGGCATCGGGCCCGACCGATCCCCGTGATGTCGGGCCCCTTCCCCATTACCATTCACGCCATCTTCCGCCCCTGAGAATCGAACCGCCATGACGATCCGAATCCGCCAGTTGCCGTGGTCCATAACGGTCGCGACCATTGGGCTCGCCTTCCTGACGGCCTGTCAGCAGAAGAAAGAAGCCTGCCCGCAGTGTGACACCTTGGTGATTGCGGCCACCGGCGAACCGTCGACTTTGGTTCCGCCGCTGGTGTCGGAAACCGTGGGCCGGGACATCACGGACCTGGTCTACGAACGGCTGGCGATTCTCGCCACCGGCGGTTCGCCGGTCGACACCGCGGCCTTCCGACCGGGGCTCGCGGAGAGCTGGACCAGGATTGATTCACTCTCCCTCCGCTTCACCCTTCGCAAAGGCGCGACCTGGGCCGACGGAAAACCAGTGGTCGCCGAGGACGTGACGTTTTCGTTTGCGGCCGCGGTCGACACTCTGCTTGGCGCCCCGCCCCAGGACGGACTCGAAGGCGTGACCGTCACCGCCGACGACCCAAGCCACGTCACCGTCCGGTTCGACCGGCCGGATCCGGAACAACTGTATCGAGCGGCCGTCAGAGTCCGGATCATGCCCAAACACGTTTGGGGTCAGATTCCGATCGGCACTTGGGGGGCCGATTCCGGAGTGGCCCGGCTGGTCGGCTCCGGGCCGTACCGGGTCGCGCAATGGAACCGAAGCCAAAGCCTGATCCTCGAACGGGTCCGCGGAACCGCCTTCCGGCAGATCATTTGGCGGTTTGCCCAGGACCAGGAAACCGCACTCAACTTGGTGTTGAGCGGCGAAGCGGATATCGCGGAAACCCTCACCAGCCCCAGTGCGCGGGAACGGGCCGGACAAGACACCCTCGTCAAACTGATTCCCTACCCGGCCGGGATCTATGGTTTTCTCGGCTTCCAGCATGCCGATCACAACGGCAAGCCCCATCCGATCCTCAGCGACCGGGCGGTCCGCCGGGCTCTGACCCAATCGATCGACCGAAACACTTTGGTCCATAGCGTGATTGGGAAGGACGCCGTTGTGCCTGCGGGCCCGATGTCTCGGGCGCTCTGGATCTGGGATTCGGCGACCAAGACGATCGGCTACGATGTCGCCGCCGCCAAGACCGCCCTCGACAGTGCCGGGTGGGCCCCTGGACCGGATGGGATTCGCCGCAAAGGAAGCCAGCGCCTCAGTCTGGACATTCTGGTACCGTCGACCAGCGTCGCCCGAAAAAATCTGGCCGAGGTGATTCAGCAGAGCTGGAAACAAATCGGAGTGGCTGCCAAGGTAGCCGCGGTGGACTTCCCGATTTTCCAAGAGCGCCTCGGCCAGGGCAAGTTCGACGCGATGATCGGGACTTGGCTCGACGAGCCGAGCCCCGGCAGTTTGGCCAACCAATGGACCAAAGCGGGATTCAAGGCCATCAACTACGGCCGCTATTATCAACCGAAGTTCGATTCCCTCTTCACGACCGCCATGACCACCACGGCACCAACGGCCGCCCGAGTCATCTGGCGGCAGGCCATCGAACTGCTCAACGACGACGCGGCCGCCGTTTTCCTCTTTACTCCTACGAACGTGGCCGTGGCCTCCAAGCGGATTGGCGGCGTGGTTATCAACCCGTTCTCGTGGCTTCAAGACGTGCAGACTTGGACGAAGGGCCCGGGTCCCAAGTAGCGAAGCCGCCCTAGGCGGACACCGCCCCAGCCGTACCCAGGATGAGGTCGATGTCCCGGGCGAGCCAGGCCGTCGCGGTGCCTTTCCTGACGGTTGCCCAAGCCAGTAGAGAACCGGACGTCAGGGCGAAAAGGGCCCGGGCCAAGCCGGCCGTGTCGACCGGTCGGAGTGCCCGCGCCGCCACCGCCTGTGCCAGCAACCCGGCGAGGAGCCTTTCGTTCGTCCGACCTGAGGCCACCAGGTATCGTCGAAGAGTCGGATCGGCCAGATCAATCTGGAGATAGGCGGAGAAGCTGTGGATCATGGCCTGCGGGGTCGGGGCCATCGCCGCATAGCAGAGGAGGAACGTCCGGACGATCGCGAGAGGCTTCTGGCCCTCGGCCTGCAGCCGGCGGACCAACGCCGTGCCGTCGGCGGCGCCCTTCGAGAGCGTAATCAGGAGCTTCTGCTTCGACCCAAACCGCTGGATCAGGGTGGCCGGGGCCAACCCAGCCTCCTTCGCGATGGCCGCGAGAGTCAGTTTGGCGGGGCCGATCTTGGCGATCACCCGGGCGAACGCGGCCCCGATCTCAGCGTCGTCGACGGTACGCGGGCGGGGGGACATCTTGCCTCCAGAGGCATTAGTTCTCATATTATAAACGAACGTTCGTTTATAAACAAATGAAAGGAGCCGCCCGATGCCCCGCGTGAAACCGACCATGACCCCAGAGCCCTCGGCCACCGGCCGCCAAATCCGGTACGGAGTCGCCATGAGCCTCGACGGCTACATCGCCACCGCCGACGGGGGCTATGACTGGATCGTGATGGACCCCGACATCGACTTCAAAGGAATATTCGATCGATTTGACGCCTTTGTCATGGGCCGGAAGACCTTCAGCGGCGGTGGGGCCGCCATGATGGGCGGGGCGAAGGTCCTGGTCTTTTCTCGGACCCTGAGGCAAGAAGACCATCCCACCGTGACCATCGTGTCGGGCCCGCTCGAGCCCGCGATCCGGGAACTCAAGTCCAAGCCTGGGAAAGACATTTGGCTGTTCGGGGGCGGCGAGTTCTTCCGGAGCATGTTGGAGGCCCGGCTGGTGGATGGAATCGACGTCGCGATCATCCCGGTCGTGCTGGGCGGGGGGATTCCGTTCTTGCCCGCGCCCGGGCCGACTGTGAAGCTGACGCTGACCCATCACCGCCTCTATGCCAAGACGGGGATCATGTCACTGGAGTATGCGCTCCGTTATTGATCAGCCGGCTACCCGCCGTGGGTGTGCTCCGGTCCGGGATAACTCACCGCCCGGACCTCATCGGCATACCGGCCGACTGCGTCTCGGACCGCCTGGCCCAACTCGGCGTACCGTTTGAGAAACTTCGGAGTGAACCCTTCGTTCAATCCCAGCATGTCGTGAAGGACCAGGACCTGGCCATCACAGTCGGAACCGGCGCCGATGCCGATTGTGGGAACAGTCACCGCTTGGGTCACCCGGGCCGCGACCGGCCCCGGTATCAGCTCGAGCACCATCGAAAACACCCCGGCCAGCTCGAGCGCCTTCGCGTCCTCGACCAACCGGGCCGCGCCGTCGGCCGCCTTGCCTTGAATCTTGAAGCCGCCGAGCTGGTGGACCGACTGGGGCGTGAACCCGAGATGACCCATGACCGGAATGCCGGCGTTCACGAGGGCCGCGATCGTCGGAGCCACCGAGGCCCCGCCCTCCAGTTTGACGGCCGCGGCCCCGGTCTCCTTCAGAATCCTCCCGGCGTTCGCAATCGCATCGGGAATCGAGACCTGATAGCTCAGGAACGGGAGATCGACCACCACGAGCGCCCGCCTGACTCCGCGCCGGGTGATCTTGCCATGATAGATCATCTGCTCGACCGTCGCCGGGATGGTGGTTTCTTCTCCCCCCAACACCGGGGCGACTGAGTCGCCGACCAGCACGACGTCGACCCCCGCCGCATCGACCAACGCGCCGAACAGGGCATCGTAGGCCGTGATCATCACGATCTTCCGCCCAGTCCGCTTCATTTCGAGCAAGTCGAGCGTGGTGATTCGTTTTTTGGACTCGGAAAAATAGTCCGCCATTGTGGTACCTCGTCAGGGAAACAGGATGTCGCCGGTGGTCGCGTCTTCGACCCGAATCGCCCCGGTGGGACAAAACCGTGCCGCCTTGAGGATCACGGCTTCCGGCGCACCGGCGGGGTCGAACACTTCCGACTGGACATTTTCGTTATGCCGGAACACAGAGCTCGCCAGGTTGACGCATTGGGCGTTCCCGACGCAATATCGGTGGTCGACGGTAATCCGAAGCGGCCGGGCCATCGCTTCGCTTAAACCCAAGCCACCGGCAGGGACTTGAGCGATCGAAACTGGATACTGGGCTGATACTCGAGCCGATCGGTGTCGAGTCGAAGACCAGGAAACCGCTCCGCCAGGGCTCGGAAGACCTCTTGGCCCTCGATTCTGGCCAGGCTGGCCCCCAGACAATAGTGGATGCCCGACCCGAACGAGACATGGGGGTTCGGGCTCCTGGAAACATCGAAGCGATCCGGATCAGGAAAAGCCCTGGGATCCCGATTGGCCGAGGCCATGATCCACCGAATCCGGTCGCCCTTCTTGATCTGTTTGCCGTGGCGCTCGACGTCGGTTGCGGCAATCCGCTGGGTCGACTTGACCGGCGGATCGTAGCGAAGGCACTCCTCAGTCGCGAGCCGGGCCAAATTCACGGGATCGGCACAGAGTTTGGCCCACTCCTCAGGGTGGCGAAGGAGCGCCAGGGTGCCGTTGCAAATCAAATTCATCGTGGTCTCGTGCCCGGCAAACAGCAGCAGTGCCGTGTTGACCAACACCTGGTGACGAGTGAAGACGCCGTCCTTTTCCGCCGCCGCCAAGACCGAGATGAAATCATTCCGGGGATTGTCGGCGCGGAGCCCGACCTTGGGCTCGACATAGGCCATCATCCCCCGAATCCCCTCCATCAGCGGCTTCATCCGATCCGGCTCTCCCCGGTTGATGTAGAGGAGCTTGTCAGCCAGCCCCCGAAGGTGCTCCCGATCCTCATTCGGCACCCCCATCATCTCGGTAATAATCCGCACCGGCAACGGCGCCGCGAGCGACTCCAGCACATCCATCCGCCCGCCGAGCGCCGAGCCCTCCAGCAGCTCCGCCACCGCCGCGCGGACGAAGGGGCGCCAGGTCTCCATTGCCACGGGCGTGAAGTACTCGTGAACCGCCTCACGCATCGGCGGGTGAGCGGGACGGTCCTGCTCCACCAGTTGGTCGGAGCGAAAATGGCGAACCTCATCGAACAAGCCGCGGTCGGCCGGATCGATCGGTGGGTACGGAGGCCGCTGGTCGGAATGAATCACCGCCGAGGAAAAGAGCTCAGGGTGACGAACCAACCACACCAGGTCGTCGTAGCCGGTGATGACCCACAGCTCGGACCGCGGATTCCAGTGAATCGGATCGGTGTCCCGGAGGTGACCGAAGTATCGATAGGGGTCGGCAATGACCTCGGGTGCGAAGAGGTCTTCGGGATCGTGGCTCATCCGGTCCGCCGACCGCCCGGCGTGCGCGGCTGGCGCCGGCCGGCCCTAGAAATCCGCGGCGCCAGCAGCAACGTCAGGGTGCAGAGCTCCCCGTTCGCCGGCTTCCGGGCCCGGGTCATGATCGCGACGAGCTGGTCAACGAGGCCGTTGACTCGCTCGAGGTCCCGAGGCGAGAGCCAAGCGTGGCGGCGCCCTGCCCAGAGATTGCGGCGATCGCCGTCGGGACGGGCCTGGTCGGTGCCCACCGCGGCGCGAAAATCCCGCTCCCCGGTCCGGAGCATCGACCGAACCAGACGAGACAGCGGATGCTCGCGACCCTCAGTGCTGAGCGGATAATCGAGCACCAACGGGTGACCGGCCAGATCGTACACGGCCTCATCCCGGCGCCCGGCTCGGCGAGTGGCTCGGACCACCAGCAATCCGACCCGGACCAGCCGCTTCAAATGGTAGTAGAGGGCGTCGGCCGGGCGGCCCATCAACGCGGAAATTTCCGGCGCCGCCAGGGGGCCCGCCGCCTGGATGGTATCAACGATTTCCTGCCGGACCGCCGACTCCAGCGTCGCGATTTGGTCGGGTCGCTTGATCAGGTAGGGGCGGGTGGCGGCTCGACTTGACATGGTTGGAATATCGCGCATGATTTCAACACCGCAAGAGAGGAACCCGAGATGCCCACCTGGACCGACCTGATCAAGGCCTGGCCGGGCGAAGAAGTCGTGGTCCGGTACGACCGCGAGGCCGACGCCTGGATGTTCATTGCCCTCCACGCCACCCACGGCACCCGGTCGGTGGGCGGATGCCGGATGAAGGTGTACCAAAGCCCCGAGGAAGGATTGTGGGACGCGATCCGCCTGGCCGAGGGGATGACCAACAAATGGGCGGCGATCGACGTGAACTACGGCGGGGGCAAGGCGGTCATCGCCTTGTCGAGGCCGGTGACCGGGAAGGCCCGGACCGCTCTGCTCCTTCGGTTTGGCCGGATGATCGATTCGCTCAACGGGCGCTACGGTACCGGGCCGGATATCGGCACCACGCCGGACGACATGGCGCTCTTGGCCACGGTCACCCGGTATGTTCACTGTTACGACTGGAAGGCCAAGGCGGCGTACGACCCTGGCATCTATACGGCGTTAGGTGTCTTCGTCGGGATGAAAGCGGCGTGGCGTCAGGTCACCGGGTCCGACGACCTCCGCGGAGTGCGAGTCCTGGTTCAGGGCGTGGGCGACACCGGAGCTCCCTTGGCCCGATACCTCACCCAAGCCGGCGCGGT
>JAYVJS010000540.1:0-5622 GCA_043769075.1 Gemmatimonadota bacterium
GGCGCCGACCGCCGGGATCTGGTCTGGCTGTTGCCTTACCAAGCTCCTGCCGGGCCCGGTCGTGGTCGGTACGCTCCGCCGATCGAATCAACGGCACGACGGCCAGCACCCACGGCCGCGTCCAGGGCGGCTAGGCGCGGCGAAGTTCACCATTTCCTGACAGAGAATGCCCCTCCGACTGGTCCGGCCCGGTCTTACCTTTGATCCATAGCGCCACCATTCAAAGGAAACCGCCATGCCCAGCAGCCATTCAGTCCGGCGAGGCCAAATCGGCCTCGCGCTACTCACTCTCGCCACCACGGCCCTGACCGCCGCGGCCCAAGCCCCCGGCAAGTGGCCGCCCGACTCCCTCATCAACACCCAGGTCATTCCCCATGCCACGCCGGTCACCCAAGTGATCGGCACGATGCGGAATTTCACCAGCCACCTCGGCGTCCGCTGCCTCTTCTGTCATGAGGGCGAAGAGAGCCAGCCGTTCACCAGCATCAACTTCGCCTCCGACGCCAAGCCCACCAAATTGGTCGCCCGCCAGATGATGCGGATGGTCGCCGAAATCAACCGACGCCTGGATTCGCTACCGGGGCGAACGGCGCCGGGCCTCATGGTCACCTGCGGTACCTGCCACCGAGGCGTCAACCGCCCCGTCCCCCTGTCGACCCTCGTGAGCGATGTGGCCCAAACCTCCGGTGCCGACTCGGCGATTGCGGCCTACAAGGCACTCCGACAGCGGCACTATGGGGGCGATGCCTACGACTTCACCGAGCCATCCCTCAGCATCGCGGCCTTCCGGCTGGGGCGGGCCAATAAGTTTGACGAAGCCCTCCGCCTCCTCGGCCTCAACGCCGAGCTGTTTCCCAATTCCTCAGGCATGGAAGTCTTCCGCGGCAATATTCAGTTGATGCGAGGCGATACCACGGCCGCGGCCGCGGCGTTCCGTGAGGCCATCAAGCGCGACCCGAAGAACGAGGAGGCGGTCGGACGGCTCAAAACCATCGGCCGGACGCCGTAAAGACCTTTCGGGGCCCTAGGAAGAACCCTGCTCCAACCGGTACCCGACCTTTCGAACCGTAAGCAGATGCCGGGGCGCGGCGGGGTCCATCTCCAGCTTGCGTCGCAGCTCGGCAATGTGGGTGTCCACCGTCCGGCTCAACACCGTGGCCTGATAGCCCCAGACCCGCTGCATCAGCTCGGCCCTGCTCTGCGCCGCCCCATCGGCGTCCACCAACGCCCACAGCAAGTCGAACTCCTTCGGGCTCAACCCCACCTCCTGAGCGCCGCAGCGCACCCGGCGAGTGGCCGGATCGACCTCGATCTCGCCAAACCTCACCGGCGGACCTCCCGGGCGGGCGGGGCGGGCCCGGCGCAACAGCGCCTCGACTCGGGCCAACAGTTCGAGCACCCCAAACGGCTTGGTGACATAGTCGTCGGCGCCCAACCGGAGACCCCGCACCTTATCCTCCTCCTGCCCCCGCGCCGTGAGAATCAAAACCGGGGTTGCGTCGCGCTTGGCCCGGAGCTGACCTAACACTTTGAGCCCATCGATGCCGGGAATCATCAAGTCGAGGATCACCAGGTCGAATCGAGCCTCCGCCAAGGCGCCCAGCGCTCCCGGACCGTCTCCTGCCACCTGGACCCGATACCCCTCGATCTCGAGGTTATTTCGAAGCCCGAACCCGAGATCGGCGTCATCTTCAACGACCAGGATCGTCGCGTTCACGGGGGCAGCCTAACGATGAACCGCGCCCCCCGCGGCTCCGCCGGCTCGACCCAACACGACCCGCCATGCAACATGACCAGGTCCCGGACCGTCGCCAGGCCGATCCCGGTGCCGGCAATCCCACTCCGGCGCGCCGCCGCCCCGCGCCAGAATCGGTGCCACACCTGTTCTCGTTCGTCCGCCGGTACTCCGTCGCCCTGATCGACCACCGCGAGCGTGACGGCGTCGGAGTCCCGGGCCAGCCCCACCAAGACAGTCGACCCCCGGCCCCCGTACTTGACGGCATTGTCGAGCAAGTTGATGAGGATCTGACGATAGGCACTGACGTCCACGTCGCATAGTAGATCTGGTGCAGCCTCGGCTGAAAGCCGCACCCCGCCTTTCGCCGCGAGCGATTCGAAGTCGCCCACGATCTCGTGGGTCAGCGTCGCCAGGTCGATTCGCTCCGGCGTGACCCGGAGCAACGCCCGCTCGGCGCGCGAGAAATGGAGGAGATTTTCGACCAGGTGCTCGAGCCGCCTGGCCTCCCGTTCGATCACCGCCAGCGATCGTTCCCCCTCTTCGGGCGACCGGATCCGCCCCAGACGCAGGGTCTCGGCAAAGAGCCGGATTTGCGCCAACGGCGTCCTGAGCTCGTGCGACGCCCCCGCCACGAAATCCTCCCGCAACCGCGCCAGCCGCCGTTCTTGTCTCAATTGAGCCACCCCGGCCACCGCGAGGACCAATGCCAGGCCGAGCACCCCGAGCAGCAGGGGAAGCCGAGAGCCCGGGAGGCCACCGATGATCAGCCGAGGCGCCAGGGCCCGGGCCACCGTGAGTTCGACCGTGAGGTCGCCATAGAGCCCGCCGAGGGCATGTCTCGCCTGAAAGCCGGCGGAATCGGGCCGGCCGCGCCCCCCGATCATGGTGGCCCCCGACACGAGCCTAACGGCAACCCCGGAGTCCACCGCCGCCCCACGGGTGAGCGACGCGGGAAGCAGGGGATCTCGCGCCAGGAACGAATCGACGGCGATCGCCACCCGCCCGATCGGGATCCCGAACGCGGCGCCGCCCCGTCCCGCCGAGCGGAACGGCGTGAAGACCACCAGTTCGTTGTCCCGTACCGTGACGCCGAAGTAAGCGGACTCCGGGAGTCGCGCGCTGGCGGCTTTGATGACGTCGATCAAACCGGGCGCCCGCGCGGAATCGCGCCAGAGGTCCACCGATTGGCCGGTGGGAGCGATTCGGATGGCCCATGAACTCGACTCGACCATCTGACGGGCGGGGCCCGTCACCTCGGCGGCGACCAGGGGGCGAGTCCCCAGTCCCCGATCCGCGATGGCCCCGAGGGGTGGGTAAAGCCTACCGGCCAACGCGACGCCGAGCCGGGTTGCCACGCCCTCGGCGCCGAGATTGGCGTAGTCCGCAAGAACTTGTTCCGCGGTAGCGCGGTGATCGCGCGCGGAGAGATAGGCCTCGCCGGCAAGCAGGACGGCCAGCCCGGCGATCCCAAACAATGCGGCGGCAACGAATCGGGTCCGGAACTCCATCGCGTCGAAGCTAATCGCTTCGCCGGACGCGCCGGCATCCGGTTCACCATTTGCTGACAGAAGCCTTGCGGGAACGCCACCTGATGGAACAGCGACTTCGTTATCATCGGACCCATGCGCCCATTCCACCTCGCCGCTATTGTCGCCTGCCTGGCCCCGAGCGTCGCCCTCGTGGCCCAGGTTCCTTTGCCCACCGTGTACACCGCGGACCCGAGCCACTCGCTCCTCGATTTTACCATCCGCTTGGTTGGCTTCAATCGAGTCCGGGGGACCTTCGGCGACTGGCGGGCCGATGTCGCCTATGACCCGAAGGCCCCGAGCCGAGGCTACGTCGCCTTCGCAGCCGAGGTCAGCTCGATCGACACCCAAGTCAGAGGAGCGGGACCACCACCTCCAGAGCCCCGACTTCTTCGACGCCACCCGATTCCCCCGAATCGCGTTCGAAGGCCGGCTCACCCCCGGGGCCGACAATCGGCTCGCGCTAGAGGGCGATCTGGTGATCCGCGACAGTACTCGTCGGATCCGCCTCGCTGTCGACCTCACCACGCCCGAGGGCCCCGACCCGTTCGGCAACCGGCGGCTTGTGTTCAGCACGACCATCGCCCTCTCCCGCCGCGATTTCGGCGTCGTCGGCCCCCGTTCTGGAGCCGGGCCATCGCGGATTCCGTCTTCGTTGAAATCGAGCTGGCGGGCCGGGTCTGGGATTACCGTAGCCTCGGCTTCGGGCGCAAAACCGCGGTGTACGGCCCGGCGCTGGTGGCGGCGGCGGACTCGGGCAAGGCCCAGTGGTCCAAGCCACAACGCTCCAATCTCGAGGTGCGGAAAGGGGAGATTCTTCTTCGCCTCGGCCGACCCGCCGACGCCCGTCGCGCCTTGGATGACGCGCTTACTCTTGATCCGTCAAACACCACTGCCCGGGCTTGGCGGTGGGTCGTCGGGTCGTCCGCTCGAAGCGAACCGCCCTGACCGCCGGGAGGCGGGCGGGGCAGATTGCCTCTAGGATCGACGGCGAACCTTGCGCCATGACACGCCCAGCCACAGCCGGACGACGGCGGCCCCTTGATTGAGGGGGGTGTAGCCGTCGGCCACCTCCTCGTGGCGGAACGGCGCCTGCCACCCGGCCGCGGCTCCGCCGAGTAGGGCCAGCGGCTTACCCGACCAGGGGTGCCAAGTCCATTCCCCCTCGACGTCGGCGCGCCACAGAGTCTTTCTGGCCGAGAGTTGAGCTCCCGTGACCAGCCCCCGCGTGTCAGTAGCAACGAACGCCAGCGCGAGCGCGCCGCCGGCTCGAAAGGATACCCGCCGGCCAGGCGCCGCGGGAGCGCTGAGACCGATCGAGATGGCGGTTGAGCTGCCGTGATCGCGGAGTGGCTCAGGACGGCAGGTGCCGGGCTCAATCAGCCCGGCGCATGGCACGTCGAAGCGGCTGGAGTTGCCAACGAGCCGCTCGCCCGCGATCTCGAGGGCGATGCTGCTCGACCCCAGCGGCACAGTGGCCACTAGGGCCGCACCGAACAGGCCGCCGAACAACGGATGTCTGATCTCAGCCGCGACCGCCCTAACGGCGAGGGACTGAGCGCCCGCGGCCGCGGTAATACCGGCCAGTGCCACGACTGGAAGCCATGCGTTGCGGACGCGGTGCGACATCAGGCTGCTCTCCTCGAACTGTTCCGGCCTAGGGCATCTTCGCCGCTGTTGGTGACGCGGCCAAGTAAGTCCACCTCGCCGGAATATCGTCCCCGCCGATCTATCCCGCCACGCCAGCGTTCGGCGAAGGCGATGCGCCGGCGTAGGCGCGGTGGAGGGGCTGAGCGACGGGTCGGTGCCCGTCGCTCAGTCCGCTCCAACGTACGAAAGGCGGGGTGGAAAGGCCCGGTTTCCAACCGCAATGACCAACGCGACGACGATCAGCCCCGCCGCGACCCCAAAGGTGACCCGCATCCCGGCGGCAATGGCCTCGGGGCCGGCCGCCGTGAGGTCGCGCGTCGCTGAGGCCAAGGCGAATACCGCGCCCATGGCGGAGGCCCCGGTAATCAGCCCAAGATTGCGGGACAGGTTGAGCAAGCCACCAATGACGCCCCGCTGATCCGGCCGGACCTCGGCCATGACCGCGGTGTTGTTGGCCGTCTGGAATAGCGCGTAGCCGACCGTCATGACGACGGTGGGGACGAGGTAGCCGGCGATGCCCAACGTTGCCGGCAACCCGGCAAGAATCGAGGCGCCGGCCCCGATGCCGATCAGCCCGGCGATAGTTAGGCGGTGGGCGCCAAACCGGTCCGCAATCCGGCCGGCCGGCACCCCGGTCAGCGCCGCGGCAATCGGGCCGACCGACAGGGCGAGTCCCACCAGCGCCGCGTCGAGCCCCAGCCCGCGCGA
>JAYVJS010000541.1:0-3505 GCA_043769075.1 Gemmatimonadota bacterium
CTCGGCGGACCATCGCACCTAACGCCGGTCAGCACCTCCTCCACCCCGGCGATCCAGTGGCGGTTCTGGTCCAGCCCGAGGCCGGCGCCCACCACGGAACGGGCCCCGTCAGCCCCAATGACAAACCGAGCTCGCAGGGTGAACGGGCGAGTGCCCCGAGTCAGCCGCAGATCAGTCGCGCCGTCGGTCCGTGGGGTAACCTGCTCGAGCCGCGCGGCGGGATACCACTCGACCCCCGCCCGCTCGGCGGACCCGAGCAGGTGCTGATAGAGAAATCCCATCCGGCCCACCCGAAACTCGTCATGTCCGCTCTCGAGGTCCAACGCCAGGCCACCGGGTGCCACCAGGGTTACCCGTCGGACCGCCGGGCCAAGCGAACCGGTTGGAAAGTCGAAGTCCTCGAAGGTCTTTCGAACGAAGATCCCGGTGGTGTGGATGGTCCGGGCTAGATCCGTTTTGCGATCGACAAGGCCGGTCCTCAAGCCAAGCCTGGCGAGGCGATCGGCGGTGGCCAGCCCCGCGAGACCGGCGCCGACAACGACGACGTCGAGTGTCTGCATGCTGAAGTATTGCTGGGCAACTGTGTGTTGTCAAGTACTCTACACTACAAAGCAAAATCGCCAGTCCTATCATTTGGCGCCGGCCGACACCCAAGGGATCTTTCCGGCCAGAACTCGAAGGATTGCGCTATGAATCTCACCGCACGGTTAGCGCTTGTCCTGTTGGCCGCCGGATGCCAGACCACCGGACCCGACACCCCGCCAACCGTAGCCAAAGGCAGCCGCCGATTCGGAATCCACATCACCGAAGCCGCCGACGGCGACTATGGACGGGCCTTCCAAGCGGCTCGGGCCACCAAGATGGACATGCTCCCATTTTCATTCTCCTGGCCCACGGTGGAAACACCGACCGGCTGGGATCTCTCGATTCTCGACATCGCTAACGCCTTCTTCGGACCGGTTGGCCTCCCGATCTACTTGACCCTCTCGTCTCCAATCAACACCGTCGTCTCGGAGGTGCCGAGTGCCTTTCGCGGCCTCCGGTACGACGATCCCCGGCTGATCGCCGGGTTCAATCGGCTGCTCGACTCGGTCCGGGCCCACACGCCCGCGCTCCGGATCGAGGTGCTGATTCTCGGCAATGAGATCGATGGATTGTTAGGCACGGACCCGGCCGCGTGGGCCCGGTACCAGACCTTTTTCGAAGCCACCAAGGCCCACGCCAAGCAACTCTGGGGGCCGGCCACGGCTGTCGGCACCACAATTACCAGGGACGGCCTCGAACTGGCGGGTGTGGGATCGGCCATCGACCGGTTGATCGCGGCGTCCGATTTGGCGTCGGTCACCTACTACCCAATCAATTCGGACTTCTCCGTTCGGGGCCCGGCGGGCGCTGGCGCCGATTTCGATCGGGTTTTGGGGCGGATCGCGGATCGCCCGATCTACTTCCAGGAAGTGGGGTATCCCACCAGTGAAGCCCTGGGGAGCTCGGAGGGCCGGCAAGAACAATTCGCGGCGGAGGTCTTCCGAGCCTGGGATCGGTACCCGACCCGGATCAAGTACGTCGGCTGGTTGTGGCTCACCGACCTCTCGGCCGAGCAGACGGCCGCATTTGCGAAATACTATGGGATCGCGGGGTCGCCGGTGGCGTTCAAGTTCGGCGAGTATTTGAGGACCCTCGGCCTCCGCCGGCACGATGGGGCCGACAAGCCCGGCTACGCCGCTTTGACCGCGCTGCTCCGCGCCCGGGGTTGGTAGGGCCTGGTCACCTCGGCCAGCCCTGCCCTGGCTCGATTCCGATAGATCGCTTCCAGATCCGTCGCCGGGGGTAGGGTGGCCACTCGCCGGTCTTCCCGAAACCGGCGGATGGCCGTCTCCAGCGCCAGCATCAGGAACACCCCACCAAAGAGGATCCCGAAAAGCACCTTGAACAGGATCCGCCCGCCTCGCTCGATCGATTCCATTGTCGTCGCTCCCGGTGTGTGAGACGACGCAAATATTCCAATCAGAGTGACCCAGTACAAGTTGGGAAAAAACCTTGCTCCGGGACTAAGGCAAGAGCGGCCGGATGGGGCCATGTCCGGGGTAGACCTTGGTGGCTCCGGCGGCCCGAAGGCTTGCCCAACTCCGTTCAATGGCCGGGGCGGTCTCCTCGGTCGCCATCATCGGAGGGGTGAGGTCGCCGGTAAAGGCCTCCCCGGAATCGAGCACCAAGGTCACACTGTCGTCGGAATGACCGGGGGTCGGAAGAATCGCGCCGGCCAGACCCAGCCGAGCCAGGAATGCCCGACTCTCGGCGCAGGAAATCACCAAGTTGTCGTCCAGGGTGACTTCGGTGTAGTGGTCGGCCGGTTTGACATGCTGCTTCATAGCAGAGATGGCGGCGCGCTGTTCTTCGATTACGATCAGGCCCATCCCCCGGTTCTTGAGGTCCTGGGCCGCCCCAGCGTGGTCGAGGTGATAATGGGTGGCGAGCCCATGGGTAATCTCGGACAGGGGAATGCCCATCCTGGACAGACCGGCCTTGAGGGCGCCAAATCGCCCGGGCCAGCCAAGGTCGACCAACAAGCGCGACCGGCCGGCGCTCACGACCCAGTAGTTGGTCGAGCGGTACCCGACGTTTACTATCGAGATCGGTGGGGCCACGGAGCTATCTTCCGCCGTTCGAGTGATGCGAGCGACACCGTCCAGCCAGGTGAACCGTTGACGATGCGATGTGAAGTTACCACCACCAAGTGGCCGTACCATACCCCGTTCCGGATTGCCCGCGGGGTCGAAACCGAGTTGAAAGCCATCACCGTCCGGCTGACCGATCAGCACGGTCGGAGCGGCGCCGGCGAAGCAGCCGGGGTCGACTACGACGGTGAGACGATCGCGTCGATGATCGCCCAGCTCGACCAGGTTCGGCCTCAACTCGTCGACGGGCTGACCCGCGCCGTCCTCCAGGATTTGCTTCCCGCCGGTGGCGCTCGCAACGCCCTCGATTGCGCCATGTGGGACCTCGAAGCCAAGGTGTCCGGCGTCCCCGCCTGGCGATCCGCCGGTCTCTCGACCCTGGTGCCGGTCACGACCGCGATGACGATCGGGATCGGGACCGACGACGAGGTCAAGGCCAAGGCCCGAGCCATTCACGACTGGCCGCTGATCAAGATGAAGGCCGACGCCGTGTCTCACCTCCGGCCGGTCCAGATCGCCCACGCCGAATGCCCGGCCGCCCGGTTCATCGTCGATGCCAATCAAAGTTGGACGGTGGAGTTGTTGAATCAACTGGGGCCCGAGCTCGCGGCCCTCAACGTGGCCTTGATCGAGCAGCCGGTTCGCAAGGGCACCGACGCCCAGTTGGCCCGCTACACCGGTACCACGCCACTCGCGGCTGACGAGTCGTGCGTCGACCGGTCCTCGCTTCCAGGCCTCAATGGTCTCTACCACGTCGTCAACATCAAGCTCGACAAAACCGGGGGCCTGACCGAAGCGCTAGCCCTCGCAGCCGATGCCCGGACGTTAGG
>JAYVJS010000542.1:0-2197 GCA_043769075.1 Gemmatimonadota bacterium
TCCGTCGCCGGCACCACCACCCGCACCACCGGCACCAACGCCTTCGCCCGCTCCGCCAACGCCGTGATCAACTCCTCCAACCCCCCGGCCTTCACCGAACTCACGATGACCGCCCCTGGATCCATCCCCCGGACCCGCGTCGCAAACTCCACCGGATCCGCCAACAAATCACTCTTGTTGTACACCATGATCACCGGCCGGTCGTCCAGCTCCAACTCCCCAAGCACCGCCTCGACCACCTGAATCTGCTCTTCGTACTCAGGATGACTGGCGTCCACCACGTGCAACAACACGTCCGCTTCCCGAGCCTCCTCCAACGTGGCCCGGAAACTCGCCACCAAATGGTGAGGCAACTTCCGAATGAACCCGACCGTGTCGGTGACTCGGGCCCGGACCCCTTCGCCTAACGACAATTCCCGGGTCAGGGTATCGAGCGTCGCAAACAACCGGTCCTCGACCACGATCTCCCGCTCCCCGGTCAGCCCGCGGAGAATGCTCGACTTGCCGGCATTGGTATACCCAACCAGTGACGCGCTCAGCATAACACTCCGGCCGGCCCGGACCGTTTCTCGGTGCCGCTCCACGTCCTTGAGCTTCTCCCGATGATGCTGGATCTTTTCCCGGATCATCCGCCGGTCGGTCTCGATCTGGGTTTCGCCCGGACCCCGAAGCCCGATACCACCCCGGATCCGGGACAAGTGAGTCCACATCCGCGCCAAACGCGGCAACAGATACTGGAGCTGCGCCAGCCCGACCTGCAATTTCGCCTCGGCCGACCGGGCCCGGGTCGAGAAGATATCGAGAATGATCTCCGACCGGTCCATCACCCGGATCTTGAGTTCCTTCTCCAGATTGGCGCCCTGGACTGGGCTCAGCTGCTCGTCGAAAATCACCAACGTGGCCTGCAATGAGGCCACCAGGTCTTTCAACTCCTCGACCTTGCCTTCGCCGATCAACGTCGCCGAACTCGCGGCCGCGATCTGTTGGGTCAGCCGCCCGACCACCAGCGCCCCCGCCGTGTCGACCAACCGGGCCAACTCGGCCAAATGCTCATCGAGCTGCTGCGCGTCCCGGGACCCTTTCCGCGGCGACCCGACCAGAATGGCCCGCTCAACCGGCGGCGCGACCTCAATCATGTCTCGTGAGATGGTGTACTCCCCGGCGTTTGAGATCCAGCGGCCTTCTGCCGCCACCACGTGAGTCGCTCGGCCACCTTGGTTTCGAAGCCAAGACGGCCGGGCTCGTAGAACACCCGGCCGGCCAGCACGTCCGGCAAATAGCTCTGGGCCGCAAAATGGTCCGGTGCGTCATGGGCATACTTGTACCCCGCGCCGTAACCCAGCTCTTTCATTAACCCCGTCGGCGCGTTGCGCAAATGCATCGGCACCGGGGCCGCGGGGGTTTCGCGGGCCGCCTCGAAGGCCGCCCGCAACGCCTTCATCGCGCTGTTCGACTTCGGCGCCGTCGCTAAGTAGATCGTCATCTCAGCCAGGGGAAGGAACCCCTCTGGGGCCCCCATCTGGTCGTAGGCTTCCCGTGCCGCCACCGCAATCAACAGGGCGTTGGGGTCGGCCAACCCGACATCCTCCGCCGCCATCGCGATCGCCCGCCGGAACAAGGTCCGGGGGTCTTCCCCGCCCTCGATCATCCGGGCGGCCCAATAGAGCGCCCCGTCCGGATCACTGCCCCGAAGCGACTTGTGGTAGGCCGACAGTAAGTTGAAGTGTTCCTCACCCGATGCGTCGTACCGCGGCATCCGCCGGGCCAACGCCGTCTCGAGCGACGCCACCGTCACTTGCCCCCGGAGGCCAACGTACCGGACCACCGCCTCGAGCGTGCCTAACGCCCGCCGGGCATCGCCGTCGGCCTGGGTCGCGATCACCTGGAGCGCCCCGGCGTCGGCCTCGACGGACTGGGCGCCGAGACCCCGGTCCCGGTCGGCCAGCGCCCGGACCAAGAGCCCGGCCAGATCCTCGACCGACAAGGGTTCCAGGACGAAGACCCGGCACCGGCTCAGCAAGGCCCCGTTCAAGCTGAAGCTCGGGTTCTCCGTCGTGGCCCCGATCAAGGCCACGGTCCCCCGCTCGACATGGGGCAAGAAGGCATCTTGCTGGGCCCGGTTGAAGCGATGGATCTCGTCGCAAAACAGGACCGTACCCCGCCCCATCAACAAGCGAGACTCGGCCTCCTTGATGAT
>JAYVJS010000543.1:0-10223 GCA_043769075.1 Gemmatimonadota bacterium
CGTGGTTGGGCCGAGTTCGAGGCGGGCGGCGCGGAGGGCGTCGGCCGCTGACAGTCCTCGGGCCCGATGGGCCTCGGTGGCCGAGTCGAGGTAGTGCTGGACTTCGTCGGTGATGTCCTGGTCGGTGTCCGGCCGATTGAAGAGCGCCCGGATCCCTCGGCTGAGGTGCCGCCACATCGCGATCGGGCCCACCACGGTCTTAGCCTTCGGCCTTGAGGAGCCGGCCGACCGCCGAGACTCGGCGGTTCCAGTCCGCCGTCTCGACTTCGAGTTGCTTCCGGCCGGTCCGGGTCAAGCTGTAGTATTTGGCCCGGCGGGAATTCTCGGTCTGGCGCCACTCGGCGTCGAGCCACCCGGCCCGTTCGAGCCGCTGGAGCGCGGTCAGGAGCGAACCGGGGTTCACTTTGAAAACGTCTCGGGAGATCTGTTCGATCCGCCGGCCGATCCCGAACCCATGGAGCGGTTGGAGACTCAGGGTCTTGAGGATCAGGAGGTCCAGGGTGCCCTGGATGACATCGCTGTTGGGCTCGTCCATGGGCCTACGATACCGACACTACCTGTTGATTGTCAAGATATGAGCGTCAAGTGCCGCGGGGCGGGGACCGGAAACTGAGTAGATTGGCTGGATGACATCCCTGAACCACTGGATAGGCACTCGAATGGCTCCGATTGCGGCGCTCGCGTTGACCCTGATCGGCGGGTCGGTTGTCCTGGCTCAGACTCCGCCAAACCGGCCTCGGGCTCGGGAAGCCGGGTTGGTGGTCGGGGTCCTTCAGCCAGGCCCCTTGAACGCGATTACCGACGTGACCGGGGTACTCGTCGGCCAGGTGACCGTTGTCGAGGGCGACTCGATTCATACCGGCGTGACCGTGATCAAGCCTCATCCGGGCAACGTGTTTCTCGACCGGGTTCCGGCCGCGATCTACGTCGGCAACGGTTTCGGCAAGTTGACGGGCTTGAGCCAAGTGCGAGAGTTAGGCGAGCTCGAAACCCCGATTCTCCTCACCTGCACCCTGTGTGTGTGGCGCGCGGCCGACGCGATGGTGGAGTGGCTCCTCCGACAGCCCGGCATGGAAGCGGTCTTTTCAATCAACCCCGTGGTGGGCGAGACCAATGACGCCACCCTCAACAACATTCGATTGCGCCCGATCGAGCCGGAGCACGTGGTGCGGGCCCTTGAATCCGCCGCCGGCGGGCCGGTGAGCGAAGGCTCGGTCGGGGCCGGGGCAGGGACCGGCGCTTTTGCCTGGAAGGGCGGAATCGGCACCAGTTCACGCCAGCTCCCCGCGGCGCTCGGCGGCTATATGGTCGGCGCCCTGGTCCAGACCAACTACGGCGGGATCCTCACGATCAACGGTGCTCCCGTGGGACGGGAACTCGGGCAGTACATCTTTCGGCGTCAACTTGAGGGCACCGACCTACCCCGTCCGGGCGACGGCCCCGGCGACGGCGGGAGCTGCATGATGGTGATCGCGACCGACGCGCCGCTCGACGCTCGGAATCTCGAGCGGCTGGCGAAACGGGCGATCGGAGCGATGGTCCGGACCGGGTCGCCGATGTACAACGGGTCGGGTGACTACGTGATTGCATTCTCGACAGCCGCGTCGGTGCGGCGCCGGATCGATCAGCCGGCCCGTGAACCCTCGGCCGGGATCTCGAACGACGCGGCGTCACCGGTGTTCCTGGCGGCCGCCGAGGCCACGGAAGAGGCGATTTACAACGCGATGTTCCGGGCCACGACCGTCAAGGGCTTCCGAGGCACCTATGAGGCATTGCCGCTCGAGCCGACGCTCGCCATTCTCAAAAAGTACAACGCCCTGAAGTGGAACGAGACACTGCCGCCGGGAAAACCCCGGCCGTAACGAGGGCCGCCGAAATCCGGTCTCGCCCGCCAGGCCGCCCGGGGATAGCTTTGGGGAGTATCCAACCAGCCGGCGGAATGTTGAGCCATGTTTAGCCTGAAGACGTTCGGTGGGTTGCGGCTCGAGCGGGAGGACGGTTCGATTGTCGAGGTCCGGGGGCGGTGGCTTGCGTTGCTGGCGGTGATCGCGGCGGCCGAGGAACGGGGGGCCTCGCGGGACCAGATTCTCGGCATCCTGTGGCCGGAGTTGGATCAGGGACGCGGCAGCCATAATCTTTCTCAAGTGCTGTACAGTCTCCGGCGTCTGGTCGGAGAAGAGCTGGCCTCGGTAGATGCTCAGGTGCTTCGCCTTGACGCTTCCAAAATCATCACCGACCTCGCCCAGCTCCAGTCGGCGATCCGGGATCGGAAGTGGGCCGAGGTCTCCCGGCTCTACCGGGGCCCGTTCTTGGCCGGGTTCTATCTCGAGGACGCCCCGGACTTCGAACGATGGAGCGAAGGGGTCCGAGGCAGCCTGGCGCGTGACGCCGAACATGCGATCGAGCAGTATGCCGAGCAGTGTGATCGGAGCGGCGATGCCAGCGAGGGCCGGGCAACCTGGCGGCGGCTGGCCGACCTCGATCCGCTCAATTCACGGTTTGCCTACCAATACATCATGGCCCTTGCCAAGAGCGGCGACCGT
This sequence comes from Gemmatimonadota bacterium, assembly GCA_043769075.1. Lineage (GTDB taxonomy): Bacteria > Gemmatimonadota > Gemmatimonadetes > Gemmatimonadales > GWC2-71-9 > SHZU01. Next base: position 2,544 of record JAYVJS010000543.1, read on the forward strand.
GGGGGCGCGGTGCGTCATGGCCAGGCCCACACCACCCTGCTCAAAGAAGAACTCGGCTCGGCGCCGCCGACCCGGATGGTCGAGCTGCTTGAGCGACTCCAACGGGGAACCTTCGTCTCGACCCAGCGCGAGGAGATCCCCAAGCGTCCCTAACGACGGCATCGGCACTCAGTGCTCCACTCTGAGCAGCTCGATCCGGGCCCGGCCGGTCGCGACGGGCGTTCCCACGACTCCCGTGACCACCAGTTGACTGGGATTTGATCCGGCCGAAATCAGTCGCCCCAACGCGACTCCCGTCCGGCGTCGGCTCAACACCGTGTCCGGCGGGAACGACGGTTCCAGTTCCGCCGGCACGAATACCGCGAAGCGACCCGGAGCCCGGCTCAAAGCCCGGGCGGCTTGTTGGAGGAGCCCGTCGGCTCCCGCGACTAAGTGGTCGTCCTTCGGAATGAATGCGGCCGCTTCGAGCACCAGCCGGCCCCGGTTGAGCTGGATGACCATAGCGGCGACGGCGGGGTCCTGGCCGCCCGCCCCCGCGAGGATTGCCAGCATCAACGTCAGCGTGGTCAAAGGGATCTCCAGTCGTGGGTCCTGGCCGGTGATTTCGATCGGGGCTAGCTTAGTCAGGGGGCGTCAGGCCGAGCTCACCGTTCTATCATCGTCGATCCACGACTGAATCCACGAGCCCCCTTCATGGACACCGCCGGCCTCCGAGATTCGTTGGTCGCCGCCCTCGCCGGCCGCTACGCGATTGACCAGGACTTGCTTGGCCGTGGAGGTATGGCCCTGGTGTACGGAGCCCGCGACCTTCGCCACGGCAGGCGGGTGGCCGTCAAAGTGCTCCACCCCGAGCAGGCGGCGGTGTTCGGTGCCGACCGATTTCTCCGCGAAATCAACCTGACCGCCGGCCTCCAGCACCCCCATATCCTGCCATTGCTCGATTCCGGATCGATAGTCTTTGAGGGAAGCCAGGTCCCCTATTACGTCATGCCGCTGGTGATCGGGCAGAGCCTTAAGGCCAAGCTCGACATCGAGGGCCGGCTATCAGTGGCCGAAGCGCTCGTGATTGCGCGGGACGTGGCCGAAGGGCTCCAGTACGCCCACGACCGCGGCGTGGTGCACCGGGATATCAAGCCCGAAAACATCCTGCTCAACGAATCCGGGGCCGCCCTGATTGCTGATTTCGGAGTGGCGTTAGGCGGACCGTCGGAAGCCGTTCGGTTGACCGAAACCGGCACCACGGTTGGTACACCCACGCACATGAGTCCAGAACAGCTCTTCGGGTCCGGGGCGGTCGACGCCCGGTCCGATCAATGGAGTCTGGCGGCCACCGTCTTTGAGATGCTGGCGGGCCGGCCGCCCTACGACGCCCCGACCCGGACGGCGTTGATCGCCCAGCGGTTGAGCGCGCCGCCCGGCTCAGTCCGGGCCGCCCGGCCCGAGCTGTCGGCTGGATATGAGCCCGCCCTAGCCCGGGGACTCGACCGGGATCCCGCGAAGCGTTTCCCGTCGGTAAGTGGGTTCCTCGAAGCGTTGGTGGCCGCAAACGCGCCGCCGCCGCCGCGCCGCGGGGGGCGGGGGCTCCAGGTCTTGGCTTCGGCTCTAGCCGTGGCGGCGGTCGCCTTCGGCGCCATGTGGTTCACCAACCGCCCGGTCCGGACCGTGAAAGACGGGGCCATGGTTGTGTTGGCTGATGTCGAGAACCTCACCTCGGATTCGACTCTCGGGCCGACGCTCCGGGTGGCGGCCGTCGTCGGTCTTCAGCAGTCGTCGGCGTTTTCTCTCTATCCGCGGACGAGGCTCGGGTCCAGTCTGGCCCGGATGGGCCGAACCATCACCGATACGGTGCTGTCCGAGGGCCTCGCTCGCGAGATCGCGGTCCGGGAAGCCGGCCAGGTGGTCATCGTCTTGAGCGTAGCCGAGATCGGTGGCCGGTTCACGATCGGCTCCCGTTTGGTTGATCCGGTCTCCGGGGAGGATCTGGCAACCCATCAAAGCCGGGCGGAGGAATCGGCCGGGCTCCTCGACGCCCTGGATGGGATCGTGACGTGGACGCGCCGCCGCCTCGGTGACGCCGCCGTCTCCCGGGCCCAGCCGCTTCCGTTGGTGACCACGTCATCCCTCCAAGCCCTCCGGGCCTACGCGGACGGTCGAGCCGCCTTCCGGCGGTCGGACTGGCCGGCGGTAGCGCGGATGCTCACGCGAGCCATTGAGCTGGACACCGGCTTTGCGATGGCTCAAGCGCTGCTCGGCGAGTATCACGTGTTCAACAATCGAATCCCCGAGGGTCTTAGGTGGCTGCGAGAGGCCGATCGACGGTCCGGGCGGCTGACCGAGGTCGAACAGCTCAATGTGAAATCCCGGGTCGCCCGGGCCGAGGGACGCACCGGTGACGAGATCAGCTTGGCCCAGACCCTAGCCACCAATTTCCCCTCCGCGATGACCTGGCAAGTGTACGGTGAGGCCTTGCGGGCGGCTCGCCGGTATCCGGAGGCGATTGCCGCTTTGGAGAAGGCGGTAGCTCTCGACTCGGTCGACCCGGGTGGATGGTATAACTTGGCCCTGGCGCACCGGGCCCTTGGGAACTATCGAATCGCCCTCGACGCTTTTGCTCAGGTCGACCGGGTCGACTCGACCTTTCTGGTCAGTGGGTTCTACAATCAATTCTGGGGTTCGACGCTTGTCTCGATCGACAGCCTGTCGGGAGCCGAGGCGGTGTTTCGGCGGATGTTGGCCCGCCCGGCCCGGGCCGACCAGGCCCGAGGCTATCGTTCCCTCGCCTACCTGTCGTTGTATCGAGGTCGGTTTGCCGACGCCGTTGCCGAGCTGCATCGCGCCATCCCGCTCCAAACCCGAGGAACCCTGTCGGAGTACCGCGATCTGCTCCTGTTGGCCGACGCGGAGTTGACTCGGGGCAATCCCGGGGCGGCCAGGGTGGCCTTGGCGCGGGCGTTTGCGATTTTTCGAACCGCCGAGATCGGGGCAGGGGCGGTCATGTTCGGGGGCCATCAGTTCATCCGGGCCGGGCAGCTTGACCGCGGTCGTCTGTTGCTCGACACCCTTCGGGCCCGAGCCGCCCTCCGGCCTGCTTCGACGCAGGACCAAGAGGCCTTGGCGGTCCTGACGGCCGACATCGCCCTGGCAGAGCGGCGGCCGGATCGGGCCCGCGAGGCAGTGGGAAGCCGCCAGTTCGACGACTTCGAGGCGTTAGGTTTGAGCCTGGCGGCGGAGATGTTCGCCGGCCTCGGCCAATTGGACTCGGCCCTGATCAAGGCGCGAGCCGCCTCCGACAGCCGGGCGTTCGGTTTTGAAATGCAGCAGGATTGGTTCCGGAGCTTCAGCCAGTTGGCCCGGTTGGCCGAAGCGAAAGGTGACACGGCAACAGCGATCGAGGCCTATTCGAAGTTGATCGCCCGCTGGGGCGATGGAGACCCCGACCTGCCGCCGTTGGTCGCCGCCAAGCGCGAGTTGAGCCGGCTCCAGTCCGCCGCCCGGCGCTGAACGAGCTACTGCGCGGCTTGCTTGGCAAATCGGATATCCCGGCTCCGCTCGTCGATGAATACCGAAAAGCCGGTGATCCGTCCGACATTGTCGCGGCGGAACTCGACCGATCGCATCGAGCCTGCCGCGCCCCCAAAATCATCCTCCCACAACCAGGTTAACGGGATTATCCCATGCCGCCGGTGCCGGAGCACGAGCCCGCCGTCCTTGACCTCGACCTGGTAGAGCGTCGCAAGCTCGTCGCTCCAATATGCCCCAGCAAACTGAGGCAACTCGGCCGCTGTCATCGGCGCCGCGTCAGGGAGCTTGGGCGACCGGAGACCCCGGAACTCGGCCACGATGGAATCGCCGGCGTGGAAGATCAACGATGCGTTGTATCCCGGAAGCCAAAAAGAACTGTCCGACTTCGGCGTCATCGGCGCGTCGGGTAGCGGTAAGGTCGCCGCGGTGAGCCGGTCTCCGTTCCGAACAATCCTGAGGTATTGACCCGGGCCGAAACGATAGAGCCCAGGAAAGCGGTCGAGCGCCTCGGCCTCCGCCTCGACCGTCGGAGCCGATCCCACCGGGTCGGCCGGTACCGCCTGTGGGCCAAGTTCCGCGCCAAGGTAGAAATCGGCGATGAAGTTGGCCAATCGACTCGATGGAACGATCGGGCTGTTGGCTAAAACGATGACCCCGAAGTGCTGCTCCGGGAAATGAAGCACCGCGGTCGTGAACCCCGCCCACGATCCTCCGTGCGAGAGCGTCGGGCGGCCGCGATACTGCCCGTGGGAAATGCCGAACGCATAGGGGATCTGGGTGCCGTTGTTCAAGGCCCCCTTGGTTCGGCTCAAAGCCATCGCCTTCGGGCCACCGACCTTCGGGTCGTCGAAGTTCATCACCCAGCGAGCCAGGTCCTCGACCGTCGTAAAGAGCGAACTCGAGCCCAACGCGGTCAGGTTGTTGGTGATGGCCTCCATTCCAGTCGGCGTTCGGCCGTAGCCGTAGGCCCGATTCGCTACCACCTCGCGATGATCGTCATGAAAGTGAGAGTGCTCCATGCCGAGGGGGCGGAATAATTGCTCGTTCGTCCAGGCCCGGAACGAGGTACCGGTCACCCGGCTCACCATTTCCGCCAAGAGATTGAAACCGGTATTGGAATAGGTGTACTCCGATCCGGGTACGAAGTTCAGCGTTCGCTGATTTGCCGCGAAGGTCAGGATCTGGCGGAACGAGATCACATCGTCGAACTGCCAGCCGGCGAGCCGGAGGGTGCCGGGCCAGTCGCGAAGCCCGCTGGTATGATGGACCAGGTGATCGATCGTGATGACCCGGCCGACGTCGGCGAGCTCCGGGAGGTATTTCCGGATGTCATCGGTCAACTTGATTCGGCCTTGGTCGACCAGCATCGCGACGGCGAGCCCGGTGAACTGCTTCGAGACCGACGCGACGTCGAATACGGTGGCGGGAGTGATCGGAGTCCGATGCTCCAAGTTCGCATACCCGTACCCCTTGGTCAGCAGCACCCGGCCGTCACGAACCACCGCTACGGCGGCTCCCGGGCTCAAGCCCACGGCGTACTCCGCGAAGAGCGAGTCGACCTGACGTTCCCGCCGGGCCGATTGGTCTTGGGCGGAGGCGGTCCCGGCCAGAACGGTGATTGCGAACAATCCGGTGTGGAGGACGGCCCGAACGGGGGGTCGGTTGAGATTGATCATCGAAGGCTTTCTTTTATGGCGCCATCAGCCGGAGCGCTTGCTTGTCGACCTTCCCAATGGGCAGCATCGGGAACTCGGCCGTGATCGTGAATCGTTTGGGGACTTTGTAATTGGCAAGCTGCGACCGGCAGTGCCGCTCGAGGCTCTCGCCACTAGGGGCTGGCCGCCCGGCATGCGGGAGAACGAACGCGTGGCCGACCTCTTGATACAGGGGGTCGGGGACACCAATGACGGCCGCCATCGCCACGTCAGGGTGGGATTCGAGGACTTGCTCCACTTCCCTCGGGTAGACATTGTAGCCGCCCGATTTGAACATTTCCTTGAGCCGGCCGATCAGGCGGTAGGCGCCGTCCGGGCGCTCTTCGGCCAGGTCGCCGGTCCGGATCCAGCCATCGGGGGTGAACAGGTCGGCGGTGGCGTCGGGGAGGTTCCAGTAGCCTAACGTGACGAAATCGCCATGCACTTGAACCTCGCCCGGGTCGCCGGCGGCAACGGGGGTGCCGTCGGCCGCCGCGATCCGGATGTCGTACTCGGGCACTGGCCACCCGACCGAATTGGCCAATACGTCAGTTGAATCGGTGTCGAACGTAAAGGTGACCGAGCCCACCGTTTCGGTCATCCCATAGGCGTTCGCCAACTCGATGCATTTCGTACCCAGGCGCTCGACCAACTCCACCGGCGCCGCCGCCCCTTCCCAGATCAGGATCTGGACGCTCGAGAAATCCGTCTGATCGAACCGCGGGTGCGAGACGATCAGCTGAAGCGCGGTCGGTACGTGGCCGAAGAAGGTGATCCGTTCCCGCTCGACCAGCTCGAGCATGGCGCCGGGGTCGAACTGCTCCTGAAAGACCAACGTACCGCCTGGCACCAGGGTGTCACAGGTGATGTCGCCGATGCAGCCGATGTGGTTGATCGGCAGGTTGTTGATGACCCGGGCCGGTTCGACCGGCCAAATCGCGTACTGCACCCGGGCCACTTTGATCAGACCGGCTTGGTGAATCAGAGCGCCCTTGGATTTGCCGGTCGTGCCGCTGGTATAGACGATGAGGCAGGCCGCCCGCGGATCGACCGCCGCCCGCGCCGCCCCAAGCGCCTCGTCCGAAACCGCTACCCCGCCGGCAAGGAAGTCGGCGTAGCCGTGGCCATCGTCCAGCAACACGACCCGCTCGATCGAAGGGCAGGCCGCCCGGACCGCGGCGATTTCTTCGCGGTAGTCCCGATTCCCGATGGTGGTTCGGGCAAACACCAGCCGCGGCCCTGCGTCGCTCGCCACGTACTCGAGTTCCCGAATCTGATACCGCGGATTCATGCCGAGCCAGATCGCGCCGATCGAGACCGAGGCAAGGAAGGTGACGTAATAATCGGGGTGGGGCGGTGATAAGGTGGCGACCCGGTCGCCGGGGCGAATACCGTGGGCCAAGAGTGCTTTGGCGCAGGCGTCGATTCGATCGGCCAGTTCGGCGTAGGTCCAGCGGCTCTGTTCGAAGACCACCGCCTCCCTATCGGGGCGGGCCTTGGCCCAATGTCGGGGATAGTCGCTGATCAGGCGGAGCGCGGGGGGCCGTTCCGAGTCCGGCCGGGGCCGGTGGGGGCGGCGAAAGGTCGCGGCCATCGTTAGGTGCCGTGCTTTGATTCGATCCGGCGATGCCCCTCGCCCGTGATCCACATCCCAAGCCACTCGGCCACCAACGCGGGCCGGGATTTGCCTTCGATTTCGATCGAGACGCCGTACTTGCAACGGACTTCGCCAGGACGGGTCTCAGCCCACTCAAGCAGGGTAAAGTGGGCCCGGATCCGGCTGTTCACCGGCACTGGTTCCACCAGCCTGAGTCGGTCGAATCCGTAGTTGAGTGCATAGCCGCCTTCGTCGGCACCCAGGTTATCGAGCCAGCCAAGGGCCTGATGACTGAAGTAGGTCAGCATCGAGGTGGTCAGGAACCCGAAAGCGATCGTGGTCTTGAACGGGCTCTTCGCGGCACACCAGGCCGGATCGACGTGCATCGGATCGGGGTCTTCGGTCGCCTTGGCGAACAGGTCGATCCGGGCTTGGTCGATCAGGAACCAGGGGGAGCTGCCGATCGGCTGGCCGATCTTGTCGTTGAACGATGCCAAGGCGGGTTGCATGGCTGAATATAACAACCGTTGTTTATTTAAGCAGCCAGGCCTTGGCGTAGGCCGCAAACGACGGCCGGACCAGGACTAAGTACTCGGGCCCGTCGCCGATTTGAGCGATCAGGGCTTGCGCCTTGCCGATCAACGTTCCCGCACAGGTGCCGGTCTGGAAGCGCCGCGGGTGAAAGTCGAGCGGACAGCACCCGGCGAGAACGTCGCGGGCATCCGGGCCCGCCAACAGGAAACCGACTCGGTTGGCGGACACGTCGACCACCGCCCCCTCGCCTGCGGGAATCGCCGCCCGGATGGTCGCTTCGAGTGACGCGCCTGCCTCGCCGATGGCCAGAAACTCAGACGGGCTGACCCACAG
>JAYVJS010000544.1:0-11145 GCA_043769075.1 Gemmatimonadota bacterium
GTCGGCGCTGTACTCGGCGTCGGCGTCGTAGAGCTTGAGCAGCACGTCTTTCGCGTCTTCGATCAAGGCCGGAATACGCCGCGCGCGCAGCCGCAGCAGCCGAAACACCGGCTTGACCGATAAATTGAATTGACTTATTGACAAATATCGACGACGTTATTGACAAATGTCACTACCGATCTCGTTCCGACCATCCCTGACCCCTGACCAAGTCGTCGAACTCACCCGGATGCTCGGTGAGATCGACGAGTTCAAGGGCCACTGGCGGAAGCTGGGAGAGATCAGGGCCGAGCGGCTGACATCCCTGCGCCAAGTCACCACAATTGAATCGGCCGGTAGTTCGACGCGGATCGAAGGCGCCGAGTTGAGTGACGACGAGGTGGCCAAGGTCCTCCAGGGGCTCAAGGTCGACAGTTTCCGCGCCCGCGACGGGGCCGAGGTCCGCGGATACGCCGAGTTGCTGCAGTTGGTGTTCGATGGCCACTCCGATATCCCGCTCACCGAAAACCACCTCAAGCAACTCCATCAGGTCCTCCTGGGCCATGTCCCCAAGGACGAACGGCATCGAGGCGAGTATAAGAAGTTCGACAATCACGTTGAAGCCAGGCACCCGGATGGCCGGGTCGAGATCGTGTTCCGCACCGCCTCGCCGTTCGACACTCCGCGGCAGATGACGAATCTCGTCGTCGCCACCAACGAGGTGCTCCAGGGGGACGAGATCCATCCCCTGATCACCATTGCCCGTTTTATCGTGGAGTTCCTCGCGATTCATCCGTTCCAGGATGGGAACGGCCGGTTGTCCCGCGCCGTCACTGCCCTGCTGTTGTTGCGGTCCGGCTACGACTACATCCCCTATGCCTCGGTCGAGCGGGTGATCGAGGACAACAAGGCTGAGTACTACCACGCCCTCCGGGTTTCCCAAACCGCGATGCAGGAAGATCCGGCGGCGTTCGGCGTCTGGATGATCTTTTTCCTTCGGGTTCTCCGAACCCAGGCCCGTTCCTTGGCCGCCAAGCTCGAACTCGAACGATCGATCCTTCAGCTCAAGGACATTCAGGTCAAGGTTCTCGAACATGTCGAACGGCACGGCCGGGCCACGACGACCGAGGTGGCCCTCGCGCTTGGGGTCGACCCAAGGGCCGTTCGTTATCATCTCGGACTATTAGTGAAGCAGGGTCTGCTGCAGGCCCATGGCGAACGGCGCGGTCGAGACTACACTCGACCAATCGCTCCAAACTCGGCACCGGTCCGTGCCGCAGAGTCACGCAACGCCGCGATTCTTGGTGACATTCTCGAACGGGGCGGCATCGTCGACAAATCTGAGCTAAGAGCGCTGATCGCGATGCACGACGGCGATCCGCGCCTGGCCGGCTCACTACACGGGCGGAGATTGGCGCATTTGCGACGGGACCTGCAAACCGGGAAGAGTGTCCTAACCGCCCGAGGTCGGGAAATTGCCCAGCAGGCCCTTTTTTCGAAACGCCTTCGCGACACCGGGGGGCAAGCCGCTCGGGCCCCACGCCTCAGCGAGGGGGTTGACCTCGACACCTAACGGGCCCCAAATGAGTCGAATATGAATCCCTGGCCCCAAGTCTACGATCCCGTGGGACACCCACTGCTCTCAGCGCTGCTGGCCGCGATTCCGGTCGTTGGGTTGCTGGCTTCATTGGCCTGGTTTCGCCTCAAGGCCCCGGTTGCGGCCGCCATTGGGCTCGGCTCGGCCCTGATCCTCGCCATCGGGCTCCTCCACATGCCGCCCGGCATGGCACTGGCCAGCGCCGGGTTTGGGATTGCCTACGGGCTGTTTCCGATCGGCTGGATCGTCTTGAACGTGCTCTTCCTCTACCGGTTGGCTGAAGGCCGGGGCCTGTTTGAAGTCCTTCGGCGGAGCATCGCCTCGTTGACCGACGATCCCCGTCTCCAACTCCTCTTGATCGCGTTCAGTTTTGGGGCCTTCGTCGAGGGGGCGGCCGGGTTCGGTACGCCGGTGGCGGTCACCGGTGGCCTTCTGATTGCCTTGGGATTTTCGCCCCTGCAAGCGTCGGCCTTGTCCCTGATCGCCAATACGGCGCCGGTCGCGTTCGGGGCGTTAGGCACTCCGATCATCGCGCTCCAGGGAGTGACCGGGCTCGATCTCCACGAGTTGTCGGCGCAGGTGGGCCGGCAACTCCCCTGGTTCTCGCTGATCGTGCCGTTCTGGCTGGTGGCCGCCTACGCTGGTTTCAAAGGTCTCAAAGAAGTGTGGCCCGCCGTCCTGGTGGCCGGGGTCACCTTCGCGGTGCCGCAGTACTTGATGGCCACCTATCATGGCCCTTGGCTGGTGGACATCGTGGCCGCGGTGTCGTCGATCGCCGGGCTGACCCTGTTCCTCAAGGTCTGGCGGCCGGCCTCCGCCCCGCCGCGCGTCGCGCCTGCACCGGTCACCGCCGGGCCAACGGCACTCCAAGCGTGGCTCCCCTGGGCGGTCCTGAGCGTGCTGGTGTTCGCCTGGGGTCTTCCTGTCGTCAAAGCCCTGCTCAATGGCATCTCCGCCCCCAAAATTCCAGTCCCGCTTCTCCACAATCTGATTCAGCGAACCGCGCCGGTGGTGGCGACACCAACCGCGGAAGCCGCCATCTTCACCCTCAACTGGCTCTCGGCCACCGGAACGGCCATCCTGATCGCGGCCCTCATCACCGCGGCCATTCTCCGGTACCGGCCGGCCGAGGTGATCCGGGCGTATGGCAAGACGATCGTTGCCGTTCGAACGTCGCTGGTGACGATCGCGGTGATGATGGCCCTCGGATATCTGACCCGGTACAGCGGGCTCGACGCCATTCTGGGGCTGGCCTTTGCCAGAACCGGCGCCTTCTATCCCTTCTTCGGCACCCTCCTCGGCTGGCTTGGCGTCGCGCTCACCGGCTCGGATACGTCCTCCAACGTGTTGTTTGGGAGTTTGCAACGAATCACGGCCGAGCAGCTGGGATTGAGCCCCACGTTGATGGCGGCGGCTAATTCATCGGGCGGCGTGATGGGCAAGATGATCGACGCGCAGAGCATCGTGTTGGCGGGCGTGGTGACCAAGTACGAGGGGAAGGAGGGCGAAATCCTCCGCTACGTCTTTTTCCACAGCATAGCCCTGGCGTCTTTGGTCGGGCTCTTGGTGACCTGGCAGGCCCGCTGACCGATCGGCAGGCAGGTCCCCGCGTTAGGCGACCCCGAGCCTGGATTCACTGAAGGGCGCCACCACCTCCGCGCCGAGGTAGGCAACGATCTCACCAGCCGGCAGGCTCGGGGTCACCAACAGGCCGTTGGCGTGGAACGTCTCGAAGACGCCAACCCACGGAAACACGGTCGGGTCTTGGGAGCGGGCGTCTACCTGCATCTCGGTGTCGACGATCCCGGGCTCGTAGCTCAAGATTCCAGCGTCAGTCCGGCTCGGAGCCTGCGGAGCATCCGACTTCCATTCCTCCGCCAACACCATCCCCGCCATCCGGAGCGCCGCTTTGGACGCGCAGTAGGGGCCAAGGCCGGGAAACGCTATGGTGGCGGCACCGGAAGAAACGTTGACGACTCGGATTGGGGTGCTTTGAGGAGTGACTCGACTCACCGCCGACATGAGGGCAATCGGGGCGACCGTATTCACGGCCAGGGTGCCGCCGAGCGAAATGGCCGTGGCCCGCTGGATCGGCCCGAGCTGGTCGGTGGCGGCCGCGTTGTTGACGAGGCCGATCCGAGCCCAGCGCCCGTCGCGGAGCAGCGGCTCGATCCGGTCGGTGATGAGCGCATCGAGCGCATTCGGATCGCGTAAGTCGGTCGCCAGATGGTGGTAGTGCTGGTGAACAACCGGGGTGGAGCGTCGGGCCAACCCGACCACCTCCCACCCGCGTTCAAGCAGCAAGGTGGCGACGTGCTGGCCGATGCCGGCGGAGGTCCCAGTGACGATGGCGAGACCGGTCGGCGGTTGAGCATTGGACATGGCTCCAAGTTACTACCTTCTTCAGCTCCAGCCCATTTCCGTGAAGAACTCTTCCTTCTCCCCCGATCTCCGAACCGGCGCTGGTTCGGAGATCAAGGAAGCCAGCCAGACGTAGCTACTGGATCGGCTGGGGCTCGCCGAAGATGAAGTCATCCATCACCACAAGGTCCCGCACCCCACCGCTGCTCAGATCGGTGATCGTGGCCGTCAGCGCGGCCTCGCCGCTGGTAATCCGGACTCGAGCCACCACCGACGTCGCGAAGCTGCCCCCGACGAACGAAAACTCGTGGGCCGCCGCTCGGGCGGGCGCTTCGAGCCGCGCCAACCGAACCCCGTCGACGTCAAAGAACTCTACCACGGTGGAGCCGACTCGGTCGACATCGGAGAAGATCACTCCAAACCCATTGACGACGCCAGGCACCGCCTGCCCGGCGATCTGGAAGTTCGCCTCCATGACATTGGAGCCGACCGGGGTGAAGGTCTTCTTCGTCGAAAAGAACTTGAATTGCGACGCGAGCCCGGCGTTCAGGGCGGCGAAGTCGGTGCTATCGACTCGAAGGCCGGTGCCCGGTGTCGTAAACACCACCCCGCGCTTCGAGTTGACGTTAAAGAACGAGGCCGGGAAGTTGTCGACGTTGGTGAGGGCAGCCGGGACGCCGTCCCAGTTGATCTCCCGGCGTCCGGTGGCCGACGGCCCGACAGTGGGGAGATTCAGCACCCCACCGAGAGAGGCCCGGAACTGATCCAGCTTGGCCGCGATGACGGTGCTGTCACCAACGGCGGTGAACGCGGTGATCTTGGGCAGGGGCGGGCCCTGATCATCGGGCTCGCTGTTATAGTCACCGCAGGCGCCGACCATCACCACTCCAAGACTTGCCACCGCCAACTTCAGGATGTTTGCCATATTTCCCCCTTTGAAGTCATCGCTTCGAAGCAGCCCATCTGCCCCGGATTGCGATTCGCATCAAGGTTAGGAATTCCGGCGGGCCCGCGGGATCGGCGGCACCGTCAATCCGTTGTGCGGGTTCTCACCGTTCGGCTGTAGGTCTGCGGATGACAAGCCCCACGACCGGCTGTAGTCCTCAGGATGACAACGGCCTACCGCGGCGGCCGATACTCGATCCGGCCCGACCTGCCTAGCTTGGTACCACTGATTCGTGGTCACTCGAGGAGGATATGATGTGGAAGACAGCTCTCGGCGCAGCCACGGTCCTGACGATGTGGACCACCCTCGCGGCCGCCCAACCAGCCATCGCGGCTGCTAACGTCAGGGAGGGCAAGCTCTGGTTTGACGGCCGGGCCACGGTCGGCGACTTCACCGGCACAACCACCACCGTGACGGGACACCTGACCGGAGGGGCCGCTCTTGCCGAGGTCCGCGGGTGGGTCGAGGCTCCCGTCGGGACGCTTCTCACCGGCAACGGCCGTCGCGACAAGGACCTCCTCAAATCGATGGAGGCAGCCCAGTTCCCCACCATCCGGTTTGAACTCAAACGGGTCGTCGTCGGGCAGTTGATCGCTGATACCAGCCTGGTGGAGCTCGAAGGCGCCTTCATCATCCACGGCGTTACCCGGCCCGCGACCATCCCGGGCCGGGTCATCATTGGGGAGCAGCGCTACCAAGTCCGAGCCACCACGCCTCTCAACCTGAAGGACTATGGAATCGGAGGGCTTTCGAAGATGCTCGGCATCTTGAAGATGCACGAAGACATCGTGGTTGGCATCGACCTGGAATTTGCGCCGGCCGCGCCCTGAAGGTAGTCTCCAACTCATGGCGACGAACGGCTCCTCTGCCGAGAACGATCAGCTCCTGGAATTGCTCTTCGCGCGTTCGCTCGACGGGTGCTTCTTCATGATGCTCGACGCCCCGCTCGAGTGGCACCCTGGCGTTAACAAGCCGGCGGCGATCGACTACGCGTTCGGCCACCAGCGGATGACCAAGCTCAACGACACGGTCGCAACCCAGTTCGGAACCACCCGCGAGGGGATGCTCGGAAAAACCCCGGCCGATCTATTCGGTCATGATCTGGCGGCAGGCAAAGAGATCTGGACCCGGCTGTTCGATGCCGGCCGGCTCCACACCGAAACCCACGAACGCCGGTTCGACGGCAGCACGATGCGGATTGAGGGCGATTACACCTGCATCTACGACAGCCAGGGCCGGATTACCGGGATTTTCGGAGTCCAGCGGGATGTCACCGAGCAGCATCGAGCCCGCGAAACGATGCGCCGGTCCCGGACTGAACTCCGCAACCTGACCGCTCGCCTCCAGGTTATCCGGGAAGAGGAACGGCGGCGAATCGCCCGGGAAATCCACGATGAGCTGGGCCAAGCGCTGACCGGGCTCAAGCTCGACCTCTCCTGGCTCGGCGGCCAAATCCCGAAGACCGGCCCCGACCTGGCAGGCGAGGTCAAATCCATCTTGGGCCGGATCGACGCCACCATCGACTCCGTCCGGCGGATTGCGACCGAGTTGCGACCAAGCGTCCTGGATCAGTTGGGCCTCCCCGCCGCCTTGGAGTGGCAAGTCGAGGAGTTCGGGCGGCGAACGGGTATTCGAGCCGACCTCGATCTCAAAGCCGACGGTGTGGCCATTCCGGACCATATCGCGAGCAACGTCTTTCGCATTCTTCAGGAAGCGCTGACCAACGTGACCCGGCACGCCGAGGCCAGCCAGGTCGGCGTGAAGGTGAGCGAACGGTTCGGGGTGATGACGATGGAAGTCACCGACAACGGCAAGGGAATTCCGGCCGCGGCCCTTGAGAGTTCCCTCTCGGTGGGATTGATCGGCCTTCGGGAACGGGCGTTCGTCTGCGGAGGGAAGATCGATATCAGCTCCACACCGGGCGCGGGCACCCGGCTGGTGCTGCGGGTCCCGCTGCAGGGCGGGAGCATCGCATGATCCGGATTCTCATTGCCGATGACCATCCGATCGTCCGGGAGGGCCTCCGCCGGATCGTCTCACTGGAAAGCGAAGTCACCGTCGTCGGCGAAGCCGGGACCGCGGCCGAGATGTTCACCATGCTCGGCGAAGTACCCGTCGACGTGATCCTGCTGGACGTTTCGATGCCGGGATCGAGTTTCCTAGAGACGCTCAAGGCTATCCGGGAGCAACATCCGTCGGTCAAGATCCTGGTGCTGAGTGTCCACCCCGAGGATCAATGGGCGGTGCGGGCCCTCAGGGGCGGAGCGGCAGGATACCTGACCAAGGATCACTCCCCCGAACAATTGGTGGGGGCGGTTCGCCGAGTCCACCGCGGCGGGCGTTATGTGAGCCCGACCTTGGCCGAACATCTCGCCGCTGAACTCGACCAGGGTACCGACGGTGCCCCGCACCACCGCCTGAGCGACCGGGAATTCGAAGTCCTCTGTGCCCTCGGCAGCGGGCAGAGCGTCAAGGACGCGTCCGAGAAGCTCGGGCTCAGCCCGAAGACGGTCAGCACCTATCGGGCGCGCCTGATGGAGAAGATGCGGGTGTCGAGTACCGCTGAACTGGTTCGCTACGCGGCCCAATACGGCCTCATCAAATAGGCGACAGGACCCCATTGATCCGCCGAGCATTTCCGCTCCTCATCGGTCTCGCCCTGACCGCGGCCCCAAGCGGGTCCACCTGGCAATCCCTCGCGGGCCACGACTCTCTTCCCCGGACGCCGACCGAACCGGCACCTCGAGCGACCATGACAGAGCCCGCTTCCATCCAACCAGGCACCCTGCCTCCGAGTTGGTACGCCGGCGGCCCCAGCTGCACCGGACGGCCCGATTTTCAGGTCCACCGGTACAACGACGACTTCTACATCTTGCGCCAAGCCGCCTGCACCAATTTCGAGAAGCCGTTCCTCTACCTGATCTTCGGTCGAGACCGGGCGATCCTGTTTGATACGGGTGCGGGGAAGGCCGACGTGCGGGGTGCCGTGGACCGGGTCATCCAGGCTTGGCTGACGCGTCACTCCCGGGCCTCGATCCCCCTCGTGGTCGCTCACAGTCACGGGCACGGTGACCACATCGCCGGCGACGAGCAGTTCCGCGACCGGCCCGGCACCACGATCGTGGCCAAGGAGCCGGAGGCGGTTCAAACCTTCTTTGGAATCGTGGACTGGCCTAGTCGCAAGGTCACATTCGACCTCGGCAACCGGGTCCTCGACATCATCCCGATTCCCGGACACCAAGTCGCCAGCATCGCGGTCTACGATCGGCGGACGGCCATCATGCTGACGGGCGACACCTTCTACCCGGGGCGGCTCTATGTCCGGGACGGCGGCGCATTCACGGCCAGCATTGAGCGGTTGATCGATTTCACTCGCGACCGCCCGGTGTCTCATTTTCTCGGCACCCACATCGAGAACACCAACGAGCCGTTCCGCGATTACCCCGAAGGCACCGTGGACCAGCCGAATGAGCACACCCTGGCGTTAGGTCGAGCTCAGCTGCTGCAGATGTCGGACGCGCTCCGCGCGATGGGGGGTCAGGTTACCCGCCGGGTCCTCCGGGATCTCACGATCTGGCCGGTCTCCCCCTAGCGAGGCGCTGAGTCGGCCGGGAGCCCTGGGAGATAGTCGCGGCCGGCCTCGATCTTGAGGCTCGATCCCTCTAACGTCGCCGGCAGCGGGGCGGCCCGCCCGCCCAAGCAGCGAGCCAAAAACTGCTCGGCGATCCGCCAGAACGAGAAACTGTTGGCCGGCCGCGCCAAGCCGTGGCCCTCATCGGGGTAGACCGCATACACGACCGGAACTCCGGCGTTTTTCATGGCCGCAACCACGGTGTCAGATTGGTACTTGGGAACTCTTGAATCGTTCGACCCCTGCCCGATCAGCACCGGATGTTTGGTTTGGGCCGCGAAGTTGATCGGAGAGCGGGACCGTAGAAACTTCCTTCCCTCCTCCGTCCGAGGGTCGCCCACGACCTTCGACATCCGGTCGACGTTCCAGTGCGGCATGAACTTCTCCAGGTTCGACGGGCCGACCAGATCGACGCCGCACGCAAAGCGGTCCGGGGTCATCGTCATCCCGACCAGCACCGCGTACCCACCGTAACTCCCGCCCATGATGGCCACCTTGTCGGGGGCGATGATCCCTTCCTTAGCGGCCCAGTCCACCTGTTCCAACAGGTCGGTGTGCATCTTGCCGCCCCACTCGAGATTGGCCGCGTTCATGAACTTCTTCCCAAACCCAGGCGAACCCCGGTAGTTGAGATAGAGCACCGCGTAACCCCGATTGGCCAGCCAATGGACGAAAGGACCGAACGCCCATTGGGCCCGCTCGTCGCCTGGTCCGCCATGGACTAACACGACCGCCGGCACCGGGGCTGACGGCTTCCCATCGCCGTCCGGATCGGTCCACGGCGGCAGGAGATAGTAGGAGACCAACGGCAAACTGTCGCTCGAACGGATCTCGAACGGGTGGAGCTTGGAAAACCCGAGCCCCGCCAACGCCGGCGTGCCAACGAAGAGCAAGTCAGCCTTCCCCGAGGCCCGGTCGTAGAGGTAGAACGCCGTTGGTGCATCGGAGAGCGTGTACTCGACGATCCACCGCCCAAGATCGTCCGACCGGCTCACGACCCGAAAGTCTCCGTCGGCGATCGCCGCGAGCCGGGCGAAGTCCCCGGCGACCGCGCTATCGACGACGGTCCACGTCGTTCGGGTCCACATCGTGGCGTAGGCCTCGACCCGACGAGTTCCCGGGTGATACAAGACCCCCGCCGGATCGCCCCGGGCTCCCGCACCAACCACCGACTCCCGCCGGCCGGTCTCGGGATCGAGTGCGACGAGCCCGGCGCCGTCTCGGCCCTCGGTGTCGTAGAGGAAAAACCGCCGGTTGTCCCCATCCCATGAGAACACTTTCTGGTATGCCGAGCTGTTGATGGCCGCCACGTCCTCCGGGCTCACGTCCCAGATCAACTGCCACTGACCGGCCGGCATCGGCCGATAGAAATCGAGCGAGCCGTCCGCCGCGAACCCGATCCCGAGTCGAGGGGTGAGTGTCCCATCCGGAATGACGGCCACCATCGCGTCATTGCGGAGAATCAGGGCCCGCCGGCCGGTGGTGAGATCGAGCCGATAGAGATCGGGGGTGAACGGTCCTCGTTCCTTGACAGCGATGGCGGCTTGGTTGGGATCCTGGTCCGAAAAGCCGAGAAACTCCACCGCCGTTCCCGGCATCGGAGTGAGGTTCTTCTCTCCTCCCGATTCGATGTCGACGACGTGGAGGTTCCACTTTTCGTCGCCGTCATGGTCTTCGGGGAAAAGAATCCGTTTGCTGTCCCGAGTCCATCGGTAGAGCACGTTCCCGCTCACATCGAATGGCTGCAGCCCGCGTCCGGCCCGGTGGGTAATCGGCCTTGCCGCGCCAATCGAGTCGGCTGGCGCCAGGAACAGGTTCATCGCCCCCTCCACCGGCCGAAGAAAGCTGATCCACCGCCCGTCCGGGCTCAGCTGCGGAGCCACGTTGGTGGCCGGTGCCAGGAGGGTTTCGAGCGGCAGGAGCGAATCCGGCTCGGTGGCAGCCTGACGATCAACCCGGCCCCCGCAGCCGACGAGACTCGAACCAATCAGTACGAAGACAGGGACACGGCATCGAGACACGGCGGCGTCTCCAGTGGGATGTCGGGGACTTAGGTTCTCTCGTAACCTAAGGCGGAAAGCGCGAATCCGGCGAATCAACCGGCCGGTGCCAGCCCCTGGAGGGCGGCGCTGGTTTACGATTTGGACGCCAGCGTCGACAGCGGCACACCGACATCGGGAAACGATCCGCGCCCGAAGAAAACATGGCGGGCAAAGGCATGACCAGGCGGAGTCGCTAGGGCAGCAAAGGCCAGATCGACCATTCCCCGCGTGGCCAGACCACAGAAGACCCGCCGCATCAAGAGCCGACTAACAAACCTCGACCGGAACCGGCGACCGTCGTATCGCGCCAGCTCGGCTGGGTCGCCAGTCGCCAGCCACCGTCCGGTCACATCGGCGGCCAAGGCCGCCAACCGAAGACAGGGGTCTAACCCACCGGCCGTCAGCGGTGACGGCGCCCCCGCCGCGTCTCCAACCAGGAGCCCGCGGGCCGAACCGATCCGAGAGAGAATACCCCCAACGGGGATCAGCCCGCCCCGCCGCTCCACCAACCTCGCGTCGCTCAAATCGAGCCACCGACAGGCCATCGCGCGCCAGAGTGAGAGGCTTTGCCCGGGGACGAACCGCCGGC
>JAYVJS010000545.1:0-4981 GCA_043769075.1 Gemmatimonadota bacterium
TCCCGTACGGGACACCGGATGGGTACCAGTTCTACCTCGAACCGGGCTCGCTCGCGGCGTTCAGCGCCAAACACATGGGCAACTCCAACCCGTTCTGGAACGAGATGTTCGCCCATCCCACCTACGATGCCTTTTGGAAGGCGCGGACCCCGCTGCCCTACTTGAAGAGCGTGAAGCCCGCGATGATGACGGTCGGGTCGTGGTTCGACGCCGAGGATGTCTGGGGCAGCGTCCATACCTATCAGGCAATTGAGAAGCAGAACCCCGGGCACTCGAACACCCTGGTCATGGGGCCGTGGTATCACGGCCAATGGTGGTTCGACGAGGGCTTCCAGTTGGGCGAGGTTCGGTGGGGGTCGAAGACCTCCGACTACTACAACGCCAACATCCTGCTCCCGTTCTTCAACTACTACCTCAAGGGCAAGGGCGACGGACGGTTCCCGGAGGCCCAGGTCTACGAGACCGGCGCCAACCAGTGGCGGACCTTCGATGCCTGGCCACCCGCGACGGCACGCCGTGAACCGATCTACCTCGGCGCCGGCGGCGCGCTCTCGGTCGGCCGGCCGGTCCGCGCCAAGGGATTCGACCAGTACTACAGCGACCCCAACAAGCCGGTGCCGTATCTCGACAAGATCACGACCCGCCGGCCCGGGACCGAGCACCAATACATGGTCGAGGATCAGCGCTTCGCCGCCACTCGTCCCGACGTGCTGGTCTATCGGTCGGAGCCGCTGGCGAATGATCTGACCATTGCCGGGCCGATCACCGCCACGTTGTACGCCGCGACCACCGGCACCGATGCCGATTTCATCGTCAAGGTGATCGACGTCTATCCCGACGACACCAAAGATCCCGACCCCAATCCGACCAACGTCAGGCTCGGCGGCTACCAGCAGCTGCTGCGGGGCGAAGTGATGCGGGCCCGGTTCCGGAAGGGATTCGAGAAGGCGGTGCCGTTCGTTCCGAACCAAGTCGACAAAGTGGAGTTCGAACTGCCCGACGTGCTCCACACCTTCAAGGCGGGGCATCGGCTCATGGTACAGGTGCAAAGCACCTGGTTCCCGTTGGCGGACCGGAATCCGCAGACCTTCGTCGACATCTACAAGGCCAAGGCGTCGGACTACCGGCCGGCGTGGATGCGGATCTACCACGAGCCGGGGCGGGAGTCGAAGGTGACGGTCGGGGTCCTGACGCGTTAAAGATCGTCGAGGCTGGCGGCGCCGATGGCCCGGGTCCCCGCCTCGACCTCGTGGATCAGTCGGCAGACGGCTTCATTGAGCGGCGCCGGACGACCAAGCCGGAGCGCCACCCGGGCGACGTACCCGTTGATGAAATCGATCTCGGTCGGACGGCCCCGCTCGAGGCCTCTGGACCATCGACGGCTTTCCCTTGCCGTAGACCGCGATGAGTTGTTCCTGCAGGGTCGCCACCTGCGTCGACGCGAGCCAGTCCGGCGTCGTCGGCAGATAGAAGAGCTCGGCGGCGATCGGCATCGGCTCGAGTCCATCGAACTCGGCGGCTTCACCCTTGGCGAGGTCGGAGTGAGTGCGATCGACCGCCACTGGTTGCGGGGCGGCTTTCCCCGATCGTTCCTGGCCCGTTCGACGCCCGACAGTTTTGCCTGGCGGCAGCAGTTTGTGCAGACGCTGCTTGAGCGAGACCTGCCCCTGCTCGGCATCTCGATCGCACCGGCGGCTTTGTTGCGGTTTTGGCGAATGCTCGCTCACTACCACGGCAACGTCTGGAACGCAGCCGAACCGGCGCGGTCGCTCGGGCTCAGCGAACCGACGATCCGTCGGTACTTGGATCTCTTGACGGGACTCTTCCTGGTGCGGCAGCTCCAGCCATGGCACCAAAACCTCGCCAAGCGCCAGGTCAAGGCACCGAAAGTCTACGTCCGAGACACCGGCCTCCTCCATTTCCTGCTCGGAATCCGAACCGACCACGACCGGGACGGCCATCCCAAGTCGGGGGCCTCGTGGGAGGGCTACGCGATCGAACAGTTGCTCGGCGCTTCCGATCCTGACCAGGCATACTTCTGGGCCACTCACTCGGGTGCCGAGCTCGATCTGTTGTTGCTGAGGGGGAGACGTCGAATCGGCATTGAGGTCAAACTGGCGGACGCACCCCGGATGACCCCGTCGATCCGTCACGCCATCGCGGACCTGGCGCTCGATCGGGTGGTGGTCATCTACCCCGGTGAGACAGAGTACCAACTCGATCGGAAAGTGTCGGTCGTGCCACTGTCGGCGGCGATTGAAAAGGGGCCACGGCTCCTCGCGTAACCGGCGCGGAGGCTCACCGGACTCCGATTGTTCGCAGGCTCACGGCACAGGACGGTCCTTCTTCTTGAAGTTCTGGAACCACCCTTCCCGGAACGAAATCGTATGGAGGAAGTTCGAGGGCCGGTTGAAGTACGCGTGCCACTCGTCCTTGAGCCGCACCACCCGACGCCCGCCGTGTTCGGGCGCCACGGCCCAGGCGGTATCGGTGACGGCGTCCAGCGTCTCCGTTGTGGCGCCCCGAAGGACCTGGAGCGAAGATCGCCCCTCAAGCCAAATCCGGTTGCCACAGAGCGGAGTGCCGGGCTTCTGCCCGGCCAGCTTCAGTGACGAATAGGCGTTGACGACAAAGCGGCCCGGGTGGTTCAAAATAGGGCGGTTCCCGACGGCGGCGCCCTGAACGATCAGGCCCTTGATCGATTCCGGGGTAAGCGTTGGGTCAAAAGACTTTAGCAAGGCGGCGATGCCAGCGACCATCGGGGCGGAAAACGAGGTCCCCGTTCGTTGGCGGAACCCGGAGGTGTCATTCCAAATCTCGACATTTACCCCCGGCGCGTAGACGTCGACCCGAGGGCCATGGTTCGAGCCCCCAACTGTAGTGTCAAAGACAAAATTGGCCCCGCCCCACCGATCTCGAACGGTCCCGTTTCGAGCTGTAGACGCCCCGACCACGATTATCTGCCCTGGAATCGAATCGGAAAGCGCTGGGAAGCCATTTTGATATGCGTCGCGGTTTTCGTTCCCGGCTGCGACTACGAACAATGGGCGAACCAACGGCGCTTTCCGTACGATATCCATCAGGTACGCCGTCAGATCCCTTGCCGACGCGCTGTCGTCGCTCCGAGTCGGTTGAACGGGATTGCCGGCGCTCAGGTTGATGATTGACCCTCCAGCCCTCAACAGCGCACCGACTGAGTCTATGACAGCCAGGACGTTGCCCCTCCCGACCGCCTTCAAGTGCAAGCCAACCTGCCATGCGGCTCCAGCCATGCCGAGACTATCGTCGCCTCGGGCCGCCAAGACGCTCGCCACCGCCCGCCCGTGCGAAATACCGAACTTGTTGTCCACTGCGTTCGGAACGCCGCCAATAACGTTCGGGCCGAAATTCCCATTACTGAAGTTGCCTTCGACAAGCCCCACTGGGTCGAGGGGCTGCCGGTTTCACAACCCCACGCCAACGGCAAAGCAGCCTCCTCGGGCGCCCAGTTGCTTCCAGACGACGAATCGGGGTTGAAAACCCAGTCGGCTCTTGTCCAGGTTGGAGCCCCACTGTAGTGATCGATCGGTCGGCGGCCGTTAAAGACGACAAACCAGTACTTCCCTGCGTATCGGACGGTCGGATTCGTCATTACCACCCTGGCCGCCGAATCAATCAGTCGGCCGGACGTCGCCCAAGGCACCCGGACCAAATACCTTCCCTCGTCGGCTGCTCCAAACAGAGGTGACCCCCCAACCACTGTTCCCTGAACCCCATCGATCGCGGCCTGCTTTTCGGGCACAGTGACGCCCGCCTTGAAGGACACGACAAGGGCCCGCTTGACTACTTGCCCAGAAGTCTTGCTACTGTCGTGATAGAACCACCCGGGAGTCACATTCGGGGCCGTCGCGGGGAAGCCAACGATGATTTCGTTGGTGCGCATCCGGAAGCTAAGGGTGCCACTGGTGACCGGGCTCAGCATCTGAAACTTCAGAATCCGGGCCGGGGTCGAACTGCCGTTGGCCAAGTTGGTAGAGCTCCCAACCAGCCAGACCGTCGTGCCGCCGCTCTCGAGGGTGTCGGCCGGCGCCATAGGTACGATCTGGGTCCGAGGTTGGCCGGCAGGGGCCGTCACCAAACGCCCGGTGTCAGGGAGTTGAGTCCAAATCGGTTGTTCAACCGTTTGCCCGCTCGTGTTCTTGACTTTTACCCGCAGGCTCAAGATCCGGGTCGTGCCGTTCCAAGTGGTCGTGCCGCCCGAAACCAGGACCAACCCGCTGCCGCATCCCGCCGCCGGAAACGTGGTCGTCACGGACGAGGACCCCGTGATCGTAAACTGCACCTGCCCGCACGCGACAGGAGCCGTAATGACGAAGCTGGGCGGAGGTAGGGCCGGTTTCCCCAGTAGGGGGGCGCGTGTTTCGGTCGGGGACTCGCACCCCGCCAGACCCCCGCAAACCAACACTAGACCAAGAATCGCCGGCATAGCCGCCCGCCTTTCCCTCGCGATTCGTGCAAGCATCGTTCCCTCGGGCTTCGCAGCATGGGTACGCCTCAATCTCGGTGGAGCTTTGCCGAGCCACCGGAAGTTACCCCCTCCCCCCCCCCCAAAACGCCAAGCCCAGTGGGGTGGCGGGGGATGTCGACGGCGCCCCAGCGATTCAGTGCCCGGTTGCTCGCCGGGTTCTCGATCGCGGTGGAGCGGCTGACGTATGAC
Organism: Gemmatimonadota bacterium; assembly: GCA_043769075.1. Lineage (GTDB taxonomy): Bacteria > Gemmatimonadota > Gemmatimonadetes > Gemmatimonadales > GWC2-71-9 > SHZU01. The sequence goes on from JAYVJS010000545.1 coordinate 4,697, forward strand.
CCGGGGGTGGATCAGGTGACCTACCGCTCCGAAAAGACCGACGGGCCCACGGCCGGGACCGCCACGGTGGACCCGCTCGAGTTCCTGGCTCGGATCGTCACTCACATTCCCAATCCGGGCCAGGTGATGCAGCGCTACTATGGCTGGTACGCCAGCCGGACCCGGGGCGCGCGACGGCAGCAGGGGCTCGCCGCCGCCGGGCCCGCGGCGGCCATCCCCGTCGTCGAGCCGGTCGCCTGGTCGCTGCGGGCGGCCCGCGCCCGGTGGGCTGAGCTGCTCCGCCGG
>JAYVJS010000546.1:0-15411 GCA_043769075.1 Gemmatimonadota bacterium
GATACCTCGTTGCGACGGACCCGGGCAACCCAGAGCTGGCCGTTCGGCCGGACCCCCCACCAATCATTGCCGCTGAAGATCATTCGCTCGTATCGCCTCCCGCGCGACTCGATCACCTCGGCGATATCGAGCGGGGCCAACTTCGCGATGGTATCGAACGTGGTCAGCGTCGGATTCCCACGGACAATGACGGCCGAGTCCTTGAGGCCGCTCCCGTCGGGGCCTGCGATCGGGGGAATCTCGAAGTAGTACTGGCCAGCCGCGTCTCGCGCTTTCGGCATGTTGCCCCGGGTCGCCGGCGGCGCGTTGACCGAGCCCGCCAACGCGCCGGCACTGGTCCACAGCGTCGTTCGTTGCTTGCCCCAATCGGCGATGAACGCGGTGTCGCCGACGGCAAAGACGCCGAATGGCTTGGCCAACTCGGTTGGGGCGGGTCCGCCTACCCGGGTGGCACTCCGGGCGGCGAAATCGACGATCGAGGCCGTCTCGAAATCAGCCCCCACGACGACCCACCGCCGGCCGCCGACCCACGCGGCCTCGGGCATGTTGGTCCACGGGACGACGACCGTATCGGCCGCGATCGGGAGCGGCTCGACCGGCACCGTTTCCGCGCGGCGCGACGAGCCCGGCGTATCACAGGCCGCCGCGACGATCAGCACCGCTACCGCCAGGGGGCGAATCATTGGGGCGCGTCCGGACCGGGCATTTCGTCGGCGCTCGGGGTCACTTTGTCGAGGCCGAGTCGGGCGAGCTCGGCGTTAACGCCGTCAAGTCCGGCTCCGAGCAGTGATTTGAGCTTCCCGAGTTCGGCGTCGAGCGCGGCGGCCAGGATCTTGTAGACCTCATAGGATTGGGCCGTCGGTTTGGCTTCGGCGCTCGCGACGACGCCGGAGAGGGCCGCGATCTGGTTGTTGAGCTTGATCGGATAGTTGAGTGGATCCTGGTTGCTCTTGTTCTTGACCTGGTAGATCTCCCCTTCCACGGCACTGAGCTGATCGGAGAAGGTCGTGACGCTCCGCTCCAGCACCGCGGCCCGGCCGGCGGGCGCCGCTTTGCGTCGAGCGGCCAACTGGGCTTTGACGTTCCGGATTGTCCGAACCGCCGTGTTGGCCTCGGTCGTTTTGTCTCGAATCTGGATCAAGAACCGGAACTGTTCGTCGAGATCGGCCTGGGTCGCACCGGAGCGTGGATCGATCAGCAGTTTGAACGTTTGGGTTTCGGTCTTGTCGCCCGCGGTGAGCTTGACCGAATAGGTCCCCGACGGGGCTTGCGGCCCGAAGATCCCAGCGGCCCACATGATCAGGCCCTTGAAGGTGGACGGCTCGGGATACCGCATGTTCCAGGTAAAGCTGTTGGCGCCCGCGGCGTTCGGCGCCCGGGTCGCGCCCCCGAATCCGAACCGGCGGCGGCCCGCCGGGCCTCCGGCATCGCCGGCTTGAGCACTCGCGGGCATGACGCCTAACGCGGCTAAGCTGTCGAGCCGGGCCCGCTCGACCTTTTCGGCCGCCGTTGCGGTCGAATCGGGGTCGCTGGTGATCTTTTTGATCAACTGACCCTTGGCATCGAGAAACTCGAGCGTCACCTTCTGACCGCCCTTTTTGAGCCAGTACTGGATCGTCGGACCGCCGAAGGTCCGATAGGCGTCTTTGGGTTGAAAGACATGGACATCCTTGGCCACGACCTCGGCCGAGAGTTGCCGGAGTGAGGAGATGTCATCCATGATCCAAAACGCCCGGCCATGAGTGCCGAGCACCACGTCGGCGTCCTTGATCACGAGGTCGTGGACGGGCACCGGCGGCAGGTTGCGGCGAAGGGTCTGCCAGTTGGCTCCATCATCGAGGGAAACCCAGACGCCCCGCTCGGTTCCGGCAAAGAGCAACCCTTTTCGGACCGGATCTTCCCGGATGACCCGAGTGAACTCGGAGGCGGTGATGCCCTTGGTGATCTTGGTCCAAGTCTTCCCGTAGTCGGTGGTCCGATAGAGGTAGGGGGCGAAGTCGTTGAGCTGGAACCGATTGGCGGCGAAATAGGCGGTGCCCTTGGCGTGGGGCGATGCCTCGATGATCGAAACCCGGGCCCACTCGGGGAGGTCCGGCGGGGTCACTCGATCCCAACTCTGACCCCCATTTCGGGTGACCGCGATGATCCCATCATCGGAACCGGTCCAAATCACACCTTTCTCAACCGGAGACTCGGCGATGGTGAAGACCGTTGCATAGTACTCAACCGAGGTCTGGTCTTTGGTGATCGGGCCACCGGAGGGGCCCAGTGTTTTCGGGTCGTTCCGGGTCAGGTCGGGGCTGATCGGCATAAAGCTGTTGCCCTCGTCCGTCGACTTGAACACAACACTCGAGCCAACGTACATCGTATTCGGGTCGTGCGGCGAAATGACAATCGGGAAGGTCCACTGCATCCGGTACTTGGAGTCGATGGCGGAATGGCCCATCGGATTGAGCGGCCATGGATTCACGTCCCGGGTGAATCCGCTCTTGATGTCCTTGCGGGTGAGATAGCCGCCGTAGCTGCCGGCAAAAATGATGTCGGGTTGGTCGGGGCGCGCCGCGATGTAACCGGACTCGCCACCGCCGACGTCGTAGAACTCAGCATACTGGCTGCCATCGGCTCCCTGGCTCGAACCGCACAGGGTGCTGTTGTCTTGCTGGGCCCCGCAGACTCGGTAGGGGAAATGATTGGTCGTGGTCACGTGATAGAACTGGGCCGTGGGAAAATCGACATCAGTCCAACTCCGGCCTCCATTGAACGACACCTCGGCGCCGCCGTCGTTGCCCAAAACCATCCGGTTGGGATCATTGGGCGCAATCCAGAGGTCGTGGTTGTCGCCATGATGGGTGTCGAAGGACCGCGGAAACGTGGCCCCGCCATCGGTGGACCGGAACCACTCGACGTTGAGCACGTAGAGCGCGTTCTCGTCCTTCGGATCGGCGAAGAGCCGCGAGTAGTACCAGGCGCGCTGGCGGAGTTTTCGCTCGTCGTTCGTCCGAGTCCACGTGTCGCCGGCGTCGTCGGACCGGAACACGCCGCCGGAATCGGCCTCGATCACGGCCCAAACCCGTTTCGAATTCACTGGCGACACCGTGAGCCCGATGTTGCCGATCACACCCTTGGGAAGACCAGGGTTCCGGGTCAATTCCTTCCAAGTTGAGCCGCCATCGGTCGTCTTGAAGATCCCGCTCCCGGGGCCGCCGCTGTTGAGCATCCAGGGCTTCCGGTACGCCTCCCACAGTCCGGCGTAGAGCACCTCCGGATTCCCGGGATCCATCACCAGCTCAACGACGCCGGTGGAATCGTTGCCGGGCCGGTTGAGGATTTTTTTCCAGGTTTTGCCGCCGTCGATCGACTTGTAGACCCCACGGTTCTGGTTCGAGGTGCTGAAAACCGGCCCCAGCGCCCCGACGTACACGATGTCGGGGTTTTTGGGATGAATCCGGATTTTGGCGATGTGCCGGGTCTCAACTAAGCCGAGGTAGGACCAGGTCCGGCCGCCGTCGGTCGTCTTATAAACGCCATCCCCATGCGAGGTGTTGCCACGGATCGGGAACTCACCGCCACCGACATAGACGATGTCTGGGTTAGACTCGGCCACGGCAATAGCCCCGATGGTGCCACCGAAGTACTTGTCGGACATCGGAACCCAGCTGTCCCCCCCGTCGGTAGTTTTGAAGACCCCGCCTCCGGTGGTGCCCATCCAGTATTCCTGGGGCCGGGACGACGATCCCGCGACGGCCACCGACCGCCCACCACGCTGCGGCCCTAGATTCCTCCACGTAAGGGCGCCAAACCCGCTGGTATCGATCGCAGTTGATTGTGCGGGAAGCGTTGCCGGCACCAGGGCCGCCAGGGCCACCATTGCCAAACCCAGAGTCCGAGCCATTTCGATGTCCTATTCAGAGAATCCGTGGGGAGAACGACGGTGGATGTTGCTCCAATCCGGCCTGGATGGCAAGGTCGGGGGTGACCGAGAGAATCGTTGCCATAGCCTCGAACGACGGCGGGACCAGGGAGAGCTGGTCGGGGTCCTCGATCAAGCTGGCAAAGTCACCAGGGTTTAGGCCCCGGGCCAGCCGAGCTGCGAAGTTCTCCCGGAGAACCCGGAGGTAGTGCTCGACCAGATAATCGCGCCGATCCGGCTCGTCCGGCCCTCCGACCACGGCACTCGACCCCGACTTGGTGCGGTAGACCCGGACTCGCTCCCCCGGTTTCCATTCGGTGCGGCCGCTTGCCAACATCGCTTCGTACGGGAGCTCGCGTCGCCGGTCGCGGGTTTCGAGATACTTGGCCGGGGTTTTGGTTAACCGAACCCGGGAGGACACGTCGTGGGTCGACAACTCGCGGCGGCGAAGAGCCGCAACGGTGCTTAGGTAGGCTTCGCGGACCCCGGGTAGGTCGCCGACGAGGAGCCGGGCAATCGCCTTTCTGAGGAACGCCTCGCCAAACGGCTCGGCGCGGCTCGAACGAAAGGCCACCCCTCGGAGAATCAACGTACCGTCGTACTTGAGGAGGGCGTAGTTCTTCGGTTCATGCGACAGCATGGCCTGATAGCGACCCTCGTACTCCAACTGCACCAGCGGTGGCAGCAGCGCGGCGACCTCAGCGACGACCCGACGCTCATCGGCCTCGGCCCAGTGGGTAGGCACCGCGAAATAGACGCCGTCAGTGTCGGCTTCCAGGAGAGTGACCCCCCGGGCGGCGAGTTCGCGACAGAGTTGGCCCAACAGTTCCCGACCCCGGCGGGTGACCTCGTTGGCGGCATCGACATCGGCGAACCGCGTTAGGCCCCCGCCGGCGGCCAGGTAGCCATAGGCCGAGTTGACGACCAACTTCATGGCCGCCGAGGTGGCCTCATGAGTGAACCGCAGGGCCGACCCAGGAGGCGCGGCCTTGGCGTTGGCCTTGGCGTCGAGCCGCTGTTCGACCAGCCGGTCGACCATCGAGAGCAGCGCCCCGAGCGTGTCACGGGACGGTCCGATTCGATAGGCGCGCATCAACGATGGATAGAGACTGGCGACGTCCGCCTTCACGATCCGGTGGGCCACGCCCGAGGCAAACAGATGGAGGGCCGCGCCACTGTGCTCAGTGTCGGTGCCGGGTTGATGAGCCGGCAACGCCCGACCGGCTCGGAGATAGGCCCGAACCAACAAGGGATCGATCACCCCGGTGGCCGCCCCGGCATCGGCGAGCCGTTCGTAGCGCCGGGGCGCCATTTTGGCGAGAGCGAACGCCGCCCCACCGAGCATCCTGGCCAACCCGGCGACCTCTTCCACATCCGCGGTGGCATAACGGCGGACTCGGTCGGGGTCGGTCCGGTAGACCTCGGAAATCAAGTCACCGCGGATCAACTCCCGGTCTTCCTTGGCCAAGCCGAGGTGTCGCGCCACCGCCTTGAGTCCATGACCGGGGAGTTCGCGGGTGGCAAAGTCGTACCGTTGAACGGCATCCAAGGTGTCGATCAACTCACGGCCGGGCACCACCGTCCGAACCCGGCGGCGCGGGTCGGTTTCGTCCGCGACACCGCGCCGGGCGGCTCGTTGGCGCAGGCCGGGCCCAATTCGGCCGAGGCGAAGGGGTACCCGGAGAATTCGGGCCCGGCGTTCGAGAAAGGGCAGGTCGAATCCCTGGAGGTTGTGATTCTCGATGACATCGGGATCGGCCGCTTGGACCACCGACACGAGTTGGGCGATCAACGCCGCCTCGGCCCCATCTCCGCGACCGGGCGCTTCGAGGACCTCGGTGGCCCCGTTCGGATGCCGGACGGCCACCATGAAAATTCGATGGCGGCGGGCGTCGAGCCCCTCCGTTTCGAGATCGAATTGCATCCGGTGGAGCTGATCGAAGACGAGGTCGCGGAAGTAGGTCCGGCCGGTGGCCACCAGATACTGCTCCTCTGGAGGCAATACCAGGGCACACTCGGGTCCGAGGTCGCGGAGGTGGCTGAGATTGCGGCCAAGCCGCCGCGACGCGCCTTCAAGGACCGCGGCGGACAGGCTCCGAGCATCGGCGGCGGTGACCAGGAAGCGGAGGGCGCCTTCGCCCTCAAGCGCCTCAATGCTCAGCTGGGAGGACGCGGTGGCCAGGCCGTCGACTCGATCGAGCAGGAGCCACGGACGAAACCGCTCTTCTTCGCGAACCAACTGGCCGGTGGCCGGGATCCGCCGCCAGACGACGGCCCGACCGTCGGGCTCGGCCCACACGGACACGATGCCTGGGGTGGGGTCCCAGCCCCACAGCCATTCGTCTTGACTAGTCTGACTAGATATAAAGGTGTCGTTCATGCCGAAGAGCTTTTCCTCTCCGGCAATCTACTCGAACCGGAGCCCGGTTCCGCGTTCCGGGCCCGAGAAGGTGGCCGAAGCAGGCTCTGAAAGCCGGCCGAAGGCCTCAACCCGCAGCCGAGCTCGCCGATACTCTCCGGAATGACCTCAGCGATCCGGGAGCCGGCGCCATGCAGGTAGCTCCAGTACCTGCGGACGAATCCAACCGATTGGCGGCCGTCCATCAGATGAGCCTCCTCGATGCCTCCTCCCAGGGGCGGCTGGGGCGGGCCGTCCGGCGGATCGATGAGCTTTTCCAGGTTCCAACCTGCACGGTCACGGTGATCGACCGGGACCTGGAGCGACACTTGGCCCGCCATGGCCTGAACGTCTGCGAGGGCGACCGGGCCACATCGTTCTGCGGGCACACGCTCTTGGAGGACGAGCTCCTGATCGTGCCGGACGCCGAGCTCGATACTCGGTTCGCCGGCAACCCGTTGACCCTCGGTCCAGGCGGAATCCGGTTCTACGCCGGCGCCGTGTTGCGGTCGGCCGACGGCGAACGGATTGGTGTCCTCTGCCTCAAGGATACCAAACCGCGGGATTTTTCGGACTTGGACCGACGCCAACTGCTGACGATGGCCCGGTGGGTCGAAACAGAGATCGGAGTCGACCTCACGAATTGGGCGGCGAGCGATCTGACCAGCTTCTTCCAATCGTCCTCTGATCTGTGTTGCGTGGCGAGTTTCGACGGCTACATGCTCCGCGTCAATCAGGCTTTCGAACGAATTCTCGGCTACCCGATGGCTGATGTTACCAGCCGACCCTTCCTCGATTTGGTTCACCCCGAGGATCATGGACCGACGCTGGCGGCCATGAGTCAACTGGCGAACGGAACAAGCGTTTCCGGCTTCGTCAACCGATGTCGGGACAGCAAGGGCCGCGACCACTGGATCGAATGGGCCGCCAATCCACTGGGCGACCGGATCTTTGCGACCGGCCGGGACATTACCTCGGTCCAGAAACAGGCCGACCAGCTGCGGGACCGTACCGAGGTCCTCGAACAAACCCTCGACAACCTCCCGGTTTTCGTCGTGATGGCCGCCTTTGACGGGCAAGTCCTTTTCGTCAACCGAGAATTCGAGCGCCAGTTCGGGTGGACCACAACCGACCTCGAATCGGTCGACCTTCTTGAGGCCTGTTATCCCGATCCCAAGGAACGGCAACGCGTCGTGGATGTCATGGTGTCGGGATCGGCCGCCTGGCACGATTTTCAGACCCAGACTCGGTCCGGCGAGTTGATCGAAACCAGCTGGCGGAACGTTCGCTTGGCCAACGGGAACATCCTTGGGCTTGGCCAAGACGTGACCGAGCGGCGGACCGCCGAGCGGGCCCTCGCGTCGACCTCCCGGCGATTCGAAGCCCTGGCCTCCGAAGTTCCGGTCGGCGTATTCGAGACCGACATGAACGGCCGCTGCACCTACACCAACCGTCGGTGGCAAACGATCGCGGGCCTCGGACCGGAGGAGGCCAGCGGCGAGGGATGGGTTCGGGGTATTCACCCGGAGGACCGCGCGGCGGTGTTCGCCGAATGGGCAGCGGCCGTCAAGGAGAATCGCGAGTTTCGGCATGAGTTCCGGTTCCAAGCGCCCGATGGGACGGTCACCTGGGTCGAATCGCGGGCGGTTGTCTCGCTATCGGATGGACACCCGGCCGGCTACCTCGGAACCGTCCTCGACATCACTGAGCGGAGGTCCCAACGGGACGCCCTGATCAAGGCACTCGCGGCCGCCGAAGCCGCCGCCGCCACGAAGAGCGAGTTTCTGGCCACGATGAGTCACGAGATCCGGACTCCGATGAATGGAATCGTTGGGATGGCCCAGCTGCTCCAGCACACCGACCTGACGCCGTCCCAAGCGGAGGACGTTGCGACCCTGTCTCAGTCGGCCGAAGCACTGCTCGCGATCCTCAACGATGTGCTCGACTTTTCCAAGATCGAGGCCGGGCGGCTCGAAGTCGAGGCGATTCCCTTCGACCTCGCCGCGACCGGCCGTGACGTCATCAAATTGCTGGCGATCAAGGCGGCCGAGCAGCGAATCGGACTCGATTTCACCTATCCCGCCGGGGCGCCGACCCGGTTCCTCGGCGACCCAAGCCGGATGCGCCAGATCCTCCTCAATCTCGTGGGCAACGCGCTCAAGTTCACCAGTCGGGGCGGCGTGAAGGTCGACGTCTCAGTGAGCGGGACCGCCGGGGGCGGTTTTCTGGTGAGGACGGCGATTCAGGACAGCGGAATCGGGATTCCGGTCTCGGCCCAGGCGAACTTGTTTGCCAAGTTCAGTCAGGCCGATCGGTCCACGACTCGCCGCTTTGGAGGAACCGGACTGGGCTTAGCGATCTGCCGCCAGCTGGTCGAACTTATGGGTGGCACGATTGGATACGAGAGCACCGAAGGCGTCGGGACAACCTTCTGGTTCGAGTTGGTGCTTCAGGCGGCGCCGACCGAAACGCCAGGCCGCGAGGAGAACCGCCTCGGATCCTCGAACCAAAGCAATACCAGAGTCCTCCAGGTCCTCCTGGTCGACGACAACGCGGTCAACCGCAAAGTGGCCAGCCGGATGTTGGAAAAACTCGGCTGTCGAGTGGCCATGGCTGAGAACGGGGTCGAAGCGGTGGCGGCGGTGGCCGCGGGCCGATTCGACTTGGTGTTCATGGACTGCCAGATGCCCGAGATGGACGGTTATGAAGCGACCCAGAGGATTCGGGGAACCGGTCACACCGTGCCGATCATCGCGATGACCGCCAACGCCCTGGCCGGCGACCGGGAGCGCTGCCTCCAGGCGGGCATGAACGACTACCTCACCAAGCCGGTCAAGCTCGACACTCTGCAGACTTTTCTGTCGAACTGGGCGGCGACGGAGGCGGGAACGGGAGTCGTGCCCTAGCCGCACGCAGCTGATACATTTGGGGCATGGCCGACCGATCCACATCCGCGGTTGAGCTCATCCGGCAAGCCCTGCCGCCCCGCTACCAGATTGAGGCAGAACTGGGCCGAGGCGGGACCGCTATTGGGTACCGAGCCCTCGACCGGCACCATGGCCGAACGGTGGCAATCAAAGTCCTCGACCCAAACTCGGCCACGTCCGGTGCGGGTGAGCGGCTGCTCCGGCAAATCGGTCTTGCCGCCCAGCTCCAGCACCCCCATATCGTCCCCGTGCTCGACGTGGGGCGGGCGACCGACTTGATCTACTTGGTGATGCCGTTGATCGAAGGAGAAACCCTTCGAGCCCGGCTGGAGCGAAACCCCGCCCTGTCGGTGAACGAGATCGTTCGAATTCTGCTCGACGTTGCGGACGCCTTGTCGTTTGCCCACGAGCGGGGCATCGTCCACCGCGACATCAAGCCCGAAAACATCATCCTAAGCGGCCGGCATGCGATGGTGACGGATTTCGGAGTGGCTATGGCCGGTCCCGAGATCAACCACCGAACCGACCTGGTTGCCTTGGGCGGGCTCGGCTATGAGATGCTCGCCGGCCGCCCTCCGTTCGTCGGAAGCACACTCCAGGACGCCCCCGTCGTGCTCGAGCCCGAGACGCTCCGATCCCGGCGGCCCGATGTCCCGGTCGAGGTTGTCCGGGCGATCGAGGGGTGTCTGGCGAAATCTCCCGATGACAGATGGAATTCGGCCGACCAATTCGTCGAGGCGCTGGACGGGTTGATTGCCACCAGTGGGGCGGCGGCGATGCCAGGGCCACGACCTTGGCTCCGGCCGCTTGGAGCGGCCACCGCCATCTTCGTCTTGGGTCTGGCGGCCTGGCGACTCAGCTCAGGGCGGTCGGCGGAGGTGCCACCTCCGGCGCGGCCTGAACGGATCTCCTTTCTCGGCACCGTCCGGGAAGCGGCACTTTCGCCCGACGGAACGACCCTCGCCTACGTCACGGCCACCGTGGACGGCCAGCAGCTATGGGTCCAGGACGCCCGCGGAGCCGGGCCGGCGATTCAAGTCAGGGCCAGCGCCCGGATTGTTGGGGCCACCTGGGTCGACGGAGGGGCCAAGATCTCTTTTGCTGAGGGGCCGGCCGACGCCCCGACGACCCGGGTCGTGTCGCGGTTAGGCGGGGCGGCGCGGCTGGTCGGCCATGGGCGAGGCATCGTCTCACCGAGTGGTGACTTGGTGGTGATAGCGGCCGGCGGCGACCCGGGGTTACTGGTGCTCCGCCCCGGCACCGGCGACAGCATTCGGCTTCGGCGTCCCGCCGATGGCTGGCTGAGTGGAATCGCATGGTCACCCGGATCCGACCGATTCGTGCTTTCGATCGTCGCCGGTGACCGGTCGGGGTCGGCGTTGTGGCTGCTGGACCTGAAGGGCCTAGCGACCCGAGTCGCCACTGAAGCAGGAGCGGTATCGGGTCCGACGTGGGCCCCCGACGGTCGGGCCGTCTACTATCTCGCCGGCCACGAAGGAGTCGGCAAAGATCTGATCCGGGTCAACCTCGATGGAACCCGGCGGACGCTGATCGCCGCCAACCTCCCGGTACCCGACGACAGCCGGCGTCACCCGACTGGGACATTCGTTTCAGTGAGCGCCGACGGGCGACGAATCGTGTTCGTCGAAGAAGAAGCCTGGTCCAACTTGGGTCGGATCCGGCTCGGCGGGAACGGAGCTCAACCGAAACCTGAGCTGTTTACGATGGGCACCGCCTTGTATTCAGCGCCTCGGCTCTCGCCTGACGGCCGGCTGATTGCCGTCTTTGTATCGACCCCCGGAGGCTCGGCACTCGGCACCGTGCCGGCCGGCGGGAACGCCCTCACCGAGTTGGTAACGGTCAGCCGCGGAGGTTCGGTGGCGTGGTCGCCCGAGGGCACCGCGCTGGCCTACACGGCGGAGAATGCCGACAGCGGCCGCCGCCTGATGACGCTCGACCTGCGAACCGGGGCCCGCGCCCGCCAACCGGGACAAGTCGGCCTGGAATTGGATTGGGGCCATCAGGGTATCATCGTCCAGCGGCCCGGCAATCACGGGCTGCTTCGGAGGCGGGCCGACTCAGCTGGACCCGGCGACTTCGGTGCCGCGGAAACCGCCACGACCGTGTACGGGCCACGGTCGTCTCCGGACGGCAAGTCGGTGGCGGTCCTGGCATACCAGGGCGGCACTGGGCCGGTCACGCTGTCGCTGATCCGGTCGGGCGACTCGGCCATGCGAGGGTTGCTCGCTGGAGCGTATCGCCCGGTCGGGTGGTCGGCCGACGGACAGCTGGTATACGCGGCCAAGAACACCTTCGCACCGACGCCTGAAGCTCTCATGGCCGTTCCCGTGGGGGGCGGCTCACCTCGGGTGGTCGCCCGCCTGCCGGCTGGATTTCGAAGCGAGGACATCACGTCGGACGGTCGGCTATTGGTGGTCACGGAGGTCAAATCCCGATCCGACACCTGGCAGATCGACCTCCCACCGCCCCGTTAGGACGGCCGGCGGATTCCAAGCTTCTTCATCCGAGCCTCGAGCGTCGTCGGCTTGAGGTTGAGGAGCTCAGCGGCCGCTCCCGGCCCGCTGACCCGCCAATTGACTCGCTCGAGGATCTGAACGATGTAGTCTCGCTCCATGTCCTCCAGCGTCGCCGACCCGGCCAGGCCCGGCGGCGGGTGCACCGGATTGTATTGCCCGGTAGCCCAATCGCCGAGTACCAGAGTGGAACCGGTGGAGACGATCACCGATCGTTCGATCAGGTTGGCCAATTCACGGATGTTGCCGGGCCAGGGATACGCCTGCAACGACGCAAGCACCGCCGCGGGCAAGTTGTCGATTCGCTTGCCGAGGCGGCCGGCGTAGAGCGCGACGAAATGGTCGACGAGCAAGGGAATGTCCTCCCGCCGGTCGCGGAGCGGCGGGGTCCGGATCGGAAAGACGTTGAGGCGGTAGTAGAGGTCCTGGCGGAACCCTCCATCGCGGGTAACCGCCGGCAGGTCGCGATGGGTGGCCGCAATCAGCCGGACATCGACCTTGATGGTCTGGTTGCCCCCGACCCGAGAGAACTCGCCATCCTGAAGAACCCGGAGCAGTTTGACTTGAAGATCGAGCGGGAGGTCGCCGACCTCATCAAGAAACAGGGTGCCTTTGTCGGCAAGTTCGAACCGCCCCGCTTTTCGGGCAATCGCCCCCGTAAAAGCGCCCTTCTCGTGTCCGAAAAGCTCACTTTCGACCAGGGTCGGGGAGATGGCCCCGCAGTTGATCGCGATGAGCGGCCGGCCGGCCCGGGCACTCCGCCGGTGAATCGCCCGCGCGATGAGCTCCTTGCCGGTCCCCGTTTCGCCGGTAATCAGCACCGTGGTATCGGTCCCGGCCACCTGGCCGATCTTCTCGAGGACCCGCCGAATCGTCTCACTTTGGCCGATGATTTCGTCACCACTCGCCCCACCGCCGCTCGACGTGTCGGGCAGCTCCGGCAGGACCACGCCGTCGGTCACCGCCACCCATGCACCCGTGATCAAGTCGGCCGTGACTGTTGCGATCAGACTGAGGCCCGGCAGCGACAAGCAGAACCGGTCCCGAACGAACTGTTCAGCGGTTCCGGGCCGCTCCAGGGTCTTGGCGGTGCCCAGTTTGTGGAGTGGCCAGCCGAGAAGTTCGGGAACCGGCCGGTCGTGGAGATCGGCAAACGCCTGATTGGCATAGTGAAGAGAGGTTCGATGGAGCATTTCGTCGACGATGACCGAGGCCGGCGCGGTACGCGGAAGCCGACCTTCGACGGTGTACCCCGCGATCGGCAACGGAAACGGGCCGAAGAACCGTTCGGCCTGAGAGCTGGTGAAGTCCATAGGCTGGAACGGTGGCTCCAGCCCGGACGATGCGCAAGGTTAGGCGACCTGGCGCTCGGCTTTGGCGGTTCCAAAGCCGCGCTCCTCGGCGAGGTGCCGGAGCGCCTGTTTGAGATGCTCCCGGCTCCGATGGAGCCGGGACCTCACGGTTCCTAACGGACAACCCACCGCCATCGCGATTTCTTGATAGGACAGGTCATCGACGAAGTAGAGGATCGCCACGGTTCGGTATTCGACCGGCAGCGACTCCAGCGCGGTAAGAATTTGAGTCGTCTCGATCTGACTGACGAAACGAGACAAGGGATCCAGTTGTGGCTCGCGGCTTTCAGCCGCGGCCAGATCGAGCTCGTCGGGCCGCTCCAGATCGTCAATCGCTACCGTCGTGCCGGTCCGGCTCTGGCGGCGATATCGGGAGATGAAGGCGTTGGTTACGATCCGGAGAAACCAGGCCTTGAAGTTGGTACCCGGTGTGAACCCAGCGAAACCGTTGCACGCATTCAGGGCAGCCTCCTGGACGACATCCTCGGCCTCGTGGGGATCGCGCGTCAGGTTGAGCGCGACGCGGTACGCCACCGGCAGTACGCCGACAAGAAGGTCACTGAGGTCGGCGGTGTCGGGCCCGGACGGCAACTGGGTTGTGGTCATGATGACTCCAGAGTGGCGATTTGATTTCGGTGACTGCGGCTCCCTATGACACCATTCGTGCCAGAGCGAACGGGCGGACCCACGAAATCGGTAACCGATTACCGGAGCGCGAGTTGAGATGATTCCTGGAGGACAACGGCTGAACGAATCGCCGATCGATTCCCACCCAGTTGGGAATCGATCACGAAATATTGGGATCGGGGGCCGTCGTCATGAGGTTGACCGCGATCCCAAACCCGAGCAGCCAGCCCAGCAACCAGACCGGCATCAAGCCCGATCCCAGGATCACGAGCGGTACCATCAGCAGGCCGAGGCCGAAGTAGCGGCCGATCGTTGCCGCCGGCCGTTGGACGAGGACCCCCGGCGTCGTAATCGTCAAAACCCCCAAGGCCAGCACCACGATGGCAATCCCGCTGACCAGAAAGGGCGCCCCGCTCCCGAGCGGGATCGACCCATCCCGGGCCACCGCATGTTCGACCCCAACAGCAGCCACCGCGATCCCGAAGCACAGTGGTAGGTGGGTCGCGGCCCAAGCAGGGAACCATCGGGGACTCGACCGAGGATTCGCGGCCACCAACAGGTCGAAGTAGGCCCACCAGAGGGCAAAGGCGAGGGCCAGTCCGAGGATGGCCGACATCGCAGCACCGGGGGTCCAGACATCGCGATGACGCATCCCAGCCATGACCGCGACGACGGACTGCCCGAACAGAATTAAGGTGAACAGCCCGAATCGCTCCACCATGTGGGTTGGATCGATGGGCGGTGAGGCCGTCAGTCTTCGAGCCAGGAACGGGGTTCCGAGATCAATGAGCAGCGCCACCGACCAGAGCCAGACCCGCCAGCTCGGGGCGACGACGCCGGACCCGATCCAAGCAAATGCGCCGAGGGCGACGAGGAGCGCTTGGCTCCAAGCAAACCTACGGGTGGCGGGTATCGAGGTAACCCGGCCGTACTGGACGGCGAGCAGTAGCCGAACACCCCCATAGGCGGCGACGAAACCGGCCGCTTCTCGGCTGCCCAGGTCGGCACTGGCGTTGACCGACATCACGGCCGCGAGGAAGACTTGGCCCAGGGTCAGGAACCGATGGAGCGGATCGTCGTTGTCGAACCGGGTCGAGAAGTAGGTATGACCGATCCAGGCCCACCAGACCAGCAAGAACTGAAACCCGAACCGACCGAGGCCAAGCAGCGTGTAGTCAGTGCTCAACCGGCTTCCGATGTCGGCCACGGCAGCCGCGAACACCAGGTCGAAAAACAGCTCAAGCCAGGTAGCCCGCCGGTCCGCCGCTTGATCCTGGATGATCCGGAGCCGGGGAGGGCGGATCCAACGTTCGATCACAGTTCGCTCATTCGGCACGGATCCGGGCAACGTTGCCGGGTCTCAATCGGTTCCGGGTTGCGACTGGGGAACCCGATCGGATCGAATCGCGTTCGGGGGACGAGATCATCTCTCCGACAGCAGACGAGGCCCGATCGACCGTGACGACCAGAACCGTTCCGAAGTCACCATGAGGGTCTTGATGTTCGGGTGGGAGTTTCCGCCCTTCCAGGCCGGCGGCCTCGCCACTGCGACGGTCGGACTAGTGAAGGGTCTGCTCCGCAATCGCACCGACGTGACCCTGGTGGTTCCCTTTCCCGCCGAGACATCGCCGATGCCGGAGCTCAGGCTGGTGAGCGCCGACGG
>JAYVJS010000547.1:0-2410 GCA_043769075.1 Gemmatimonadota bacterium
GGTTCGGGATCGGCGCCCGGCATATCACTGTTTCAACCGTCGGGATCTTGCCGGGGATGGATGCGCTTCGGGCCCGGCCGGAACAGTTTCGCCTAGCGATCTCGCTCCACTCCCCCGACCCAAACGCCCGGATCCGGTTGATGCCGATCGAGCAGAAGTATCCGCTCGATCAAGTCCTCGCCTCGGCCCGCCGGTTTGGCCGGCGGGTCACGTTTGAGTACGTGATGATCAAGGACCGGAACGACTCCGACCTCGACGCCGACAACCTGGCGGCGATTGCCAGGCCGTTAGGCGCTCACGTCAATCTCCTCCCGCTCCACCCAGGCGGCGGGGATGACCTGGTCCCCACGTCGGGCAACCGAATCCGCCTGTTCGCCGCCCGACTGCAGGCCGCGGGGATCGAAGCCGTCGTCCGACGGAGCCGGGGGCTCGACATCAACGCCGCCTGCGGCCAGCTCTATGTCGAGATGGAAGCCAAACGTCGGCGAGCCAAACCCGCCGCCACGGAGTAGGCGGTGCTTCGAGCCGTCCTCCGAACCGTGCTCGGATGGATTCTCGGATTGTTTTTCCGACGGATCGAGATCTCCGGCACCGACCGGGTGCCTCGCCAAGGCCCGGTCATCTTTGCCATCAATCACCCGAACGGGCTGGTCGACGGCTTGTTGCTCCTCACGTTCGCGCCGCGGCCGGTTTCGTTCCTCGCCAAGGCACCGCTGTTCGACTTGCCGCTGATTGGCTGGATCATCCGGCGTCTTGACACCATTCCGGTCTACCGTCGCCAAGATCAAGCCGACCTGAGCCAAAATCGGGTGACCTTCGATCGGGCTCGCGATCTCCTCCACCGGGGCGGGACGATCGCAATTGCTCCGGAAGGGGCCAGCCATAGCGACCCGAGCCTCCGCCCGATCAAGACAGGAGCGGCGCGGATCGCGTTAGGATCGACCCTCGGTTCCCCCGTTGCCATCGTCCCCGTCGGGCTCTTCTACACGGACAAAGCCACCTTCCGAAGCGCCGCCCATATCACCTTCAGCGACCCGGTCCTGGTGACCCCCGCTCCGGTCGACGCCCAGGGCGAACCGCCGCCGGCCTTGGTCGATGAAGTGACCGCCCGACTTGAGCTCGCGCTCGCCGACGCCGTTGTCCAAGCCGACCGACAAGAAGCCCTCACGCTCGCCAAGCGAACCGAGCGCCTCCTCGCCGCCGCGACGGACCCAGGCTCACGAACCATCGAAGAAGCCCGAGCCACCCAACGACTATTACTCGATGGGTACCGCACGATGAAGTCGGCGGCACCAGGCCCCCTCGACCAGATGATCCGGCGGATCGACCGGCTCGAGGCCGCATTCCACAGTGCCAACCTCGACCCGGGGCACCCAACACCTGCCACTCCCAGCGCCGCAGACCTGTTCCGCGCTGCCGGCTGGCTCATCTTCCGGGTGGGGATCTTTCTGCCGTTGGCGCTTCCCGGCCTGGTGCTCCATTACCCCGCGTACTGGACGATCGGCCGGTTGGCCACCCGCTACGCCGGGACTCATGACGACATCCTGGCCACGGCCAAAATCCTCGGCGCCATCCTGCTGTTCCCACTGACATGGATCGGAGTCGGTCTGATGGCGGGCCTCCGCGGCGGGATCCTCTGGGGCACCGCGGCCTTGGTGGTCGCGCCCCTGGCGGGCTATGCCGGCCTGAAACTGGTCGAGCGGTTCGATCATTTCCTCACCGGCACCCGAGCCATTGGCCTCCACCTGGCCCGCCCCGAACAAGTCCGCCAACTCACGACTGAGCGCGACCGCCTCCGGGTCGACCTCGTCGCCCTGGGCCGGGCCCTTCACATCATTCCCTAGCCCCCTAACCGCCAAACGCCGGCCCTTGTATTCCGGGTGCGGAGCATCGGTTCGGCGGCTCGTGGCCGGTGAAGAATGCCTCGAGATTCGTCGCCACCATCATGCCCATCGCGGTCCGCGTTTCGACGGTCGCGCTACCGAGGTGCGGCAAGAGCACTACCCCGTCGAGGGCCAGGAGTTCCGCCGAAACGGCCGGCTCGTCATGGTAGACGTCGAGCCCTGCCCCCGCGAGGCGTCGTTCGGCGATCGCCCCGGCCAGCGCGCGGTCGTCGACTAAGGCGCCCCGAGCGGTATTGATCAGGACCGCGCCCGGCCGGATCAGTCCCAACCGCCGACCATCAACCATTCCGGTGGTTTCCGGCGTCGCCGGACAATGCAACGACACGACATCCGCCTGGCCGAACAGATCGTCGAGGTCGAGCCGAGTGGCCCCGAGCTCCGCGGCAATGGCGGGGGGGAGCGGCGAGCGTCCCGCGTAGAGAACTCGCATCCCGAATCCGTGGCGGGCCCGGCGGGCGACCGCCAGTCCGATCCGACCCATTCCGACGATCCCGATCGTTCGCCCC
>JAYVJS010000548.1:0-5041 GCA_043769075.1 Gemmatimonadota bacterium
CTCCCACCCTCGCCCACGACACGGCCGGAACCATCGCCGAGGCGAAACGGCTTTGGGCCGCCGTCAACCGGCCTAACGCGATGATCAAGATTCCCGGCACCTTGGCGGGGCTGCCCGCGATCACCGAGGCGATCGCGGCGGGGATCACGATTAACATCACCCTGCTGTTTGCGGTCGATCGGTACAACCAGGTCATCGACGCCTACCTCACCGGACTCGAACGGCGGGTTGCCGCCGGATTGCCGATCGGCGAGATCAACTCGGTGGCGAGCTTTTTCGTAAGCCGAGTCGACGGCCGGATTGACGGGATCCTCGACAAACAAGGCGATCCTAAGGGCCTCCGGGGCACCATCGCGATCGCCAACGCGGCGGCCGCCTACGGAGCCTTCGAACGCTCGATCGCCAGTGCGCGGTGGCAAGCCCTGGCCGCAAAAGGCGCCCGCCGCCAACGCCCCTTGTGGGCGTCCACCGGGACCAAAGACCCGAAATACTCCGACATCTATTACGTCGAAGCACTGGTGGCCAAGGATACGGTCAACACCCTGCCGCCCGATACCTTCAACGCCTACCGCGACCACGGCGACCCAGTGCTCCGGATCGGGGCCGCAATGGCCACCGCTGAATCGCGGTTGAAGGCCCTGGCGGAGACCGGCATTAGCCTCTCGGAGGTCACGGCGTTTTTGGAAGCCGACGGCGTCACGAAGTTCGCCGCGTCGTATCAATCGCTGGTCGGCGGGATCGAATCCAAGATGGGCGCCTTAGCGGGCCGCTGAGCGGAATCGGGGATCGGCTTCGGCTTCTTTTCTTTCGGACGACGGGGCGGTGGCGGGCGGGTCCAAATGGCGATGACGCCGCAGCGGGCTTGGGCGCTTTCGAGCTCAGGCGGCGTTTCCGCCGGCCCCGAGTACACTTCAATGCCTTCGATCTCTCCCACCGGAGTCAGCCAGAGGACGGCGGCGTCGGTCGGAATGCCATCCATAAAAAAGGCCGGCGAACAACCTCGGGGTGCCCGCGCCATTCGGGCCACACACACCTGCGAGCCTCGGCACTCGATCCGCAAGCCAGGCACCATCCGGAGCGCGTCCGGGATCGTCGAAGCCCGCCGATCCTCGATATACTGCCGGGTGATGTAACGGCCGCGGCCCTCCGACTTCCGGCGGACCCAGTCAGGCGGCCCATAGTTCGCCCGCTCCTCGACGGTAAGCTCGGGCAAATTGACGGCTTCCGGATCGGCCTCGAATTCGATCTCGAGGACCTCGGCCTCCTTGAGCATCAGGGGCGAGCTCATCGTGGTGTACCCGATCGCCGAAGCCTGAATCACGTATTGCCCGGGATCAAGGTCCGCGAACTGAAATTCGCCCCGAGCGTCGCTCGACACGAGGTACCGGGTCCCGACTAGAGTAATTCGAGCCCCTTCGAGGGGCCTTTTGGCTTTGATGTTCTTGATGACACCGCGGATCGTCCCGGATCGAGCCTGGGCCCCGGCCGTCTGGACCAAGGCAAGCAGGGAGAGGCAGACGAGCAGGGCGCGGCCAGTCACGGGCGTTTGCCCCGGCGAGTCCAGATCGCGATCGCGCCGCCGCATCGAGCGATCTCGTTGTTGAGTTCCGGGGGTGTTTCTGAGGCGCCACGATAGACCTCGATCCCTTCGACGTCGCCCGGCGGCGTGACGTCGAGCACCCCGATACTGGTGCGTTGGTCGTCCACGAAGATCGCCGGCGGGCACCCGTTGCGATCAGTGTTGAGCAACACCTGGCAAACGAACCCCCGGCAATCGCTGCGGACGCCCGGGAGAAACCGGATCATGTCGATCAGGCGCAGCGGATTCCTCTTAGCGATGTCATCTCGGGTGACGAATCGGCCGGCGCCGACCGCCATCCGGCGTTCGAATGTGGTCGGGGCCCGAAGCGGCACGGGTTCGGGTTCACCCTCGACAAAGATCGTCGGCAACAATTGCCCCAAGGTATCGGCCCGAAATTCGATCTCCTTCCGTTCGCCGGCCGCCAAATTAACGATCGCCGACAGGGGCCCAAAGCCGATGAGGCTGGCTTCGATACGGTAGCTCCCCGGTTTCAGGTCGTCGAAGAGAAATCGGCCGACCGAGTCAGTGGTGGCCCGCTTCCGAACATTGGTCAAGAAAATCCGGGCGCCTGCTACCGGGGTGCCTTCTTTCGTCATGACAACCCGGCCGGAAATGGCGCTTTGGGCCGAAGCCAAAGACACACCAAGGGTGGCCGCGACCACGGAAAGACCTGCCACTGCGGAGACCATCGAGCAACTGAAGAGCATACCTCCCCCAGGAGAGAGGGGATGAGAGGCGCCGGGCGGATTCGAACCGCCGCATGGAGGTTTTGCAGACCTCTGCCTTACCAACTTGGCTACGGCGCCAGGATCGCGGAAACTGCCACGGTCTGAAGGGGTCCGCAAGTGACGCAGAAGCTTGACCGCCCCTACGTTGCCACCCAGCCCGCCGGTTTCTGTCGTTCCAATCTGAACCCTACTCCCGGCCGGCCCCCAGAAAGACAGCGTTCGCGAAGATCGGGAGAAGCCCCCGCCAAAGATCCCGGAAATTGGGGTCACCGGCGAACGCAATGACCCGGCCGCGGCCTACCGCCTCGGTCCAAAGGAATGGGGCGTTGGCTAGGCGGGCGGACACTTCAGGCCAGAGATACCCGGCCAGCCGGAGCTCTGCCGCCGGCCCAAAACGAATTGCTGCTTCGCCCGGAGCGAGGTTCTTTGGCGTGGTAAGGATCATACCCCCGTCAGCCATGACCGCCAGGTCCGGCGACCGAATTCCAGCCATCAGGCGCGAAAGCGTATCGCCCCTGGCCCGAACAATGGCCCCTGGAACGGAGGCTGGTAACGGAACTCCTCCCGAGCTATCGGCCCGCACCGAATCTTGCCGGACTCGAATCCTGACCAAGCCCATTCGGTCGGTGGCCACCCATCCCGTCGCGCCCTCGAGGGTGATCAAGGTGCCCCCAGCCCTAACCCACGCCCCAAGGCGTTCCCTGCCGGCATCGCCGAAGGCCCGATCGAGCCCAGCCGGCGAACCGCTGGGCACCACCAGGACGTCGAGCTCATCGAGTCCACCGCCGGCTACCGTTTGACCCTCAATCGCCGTCACTGGATACCGGACCCGCTGATCAAACACGAACCAGGCAAACCCAAAGGAGTTACCCTGCACTCCCGGTCCGCCGAGCAGCCCAACCCGAGGGGGCTTGATGAACGTGACGCTGTTGCTGCCTAAGTCGGTACCTTGATCGACCGCGGCCGTCGCGAGGGGTGTGACCCGGGCGCCGCTCTCGGTCGCGGCCCGGCTCACTCGGGCGTGGACCTGATCGCCGTTGGGTTCGACACGAACCAGGAAGGCTCCCCGCGGAAAAGCCGCCCCGGCGACCACAAACGCCTTGGGGGCAAACCAGACTTTGGTGTCCGAGGCTAAGAGTTGGGCCAGCATCCGAATGCTGGCTTCCGAGCCCGGCTCAAACGCGTAGGCTGAGCTGGCCCGGCCGATCGACGACGCTGGTGAGACGATCCACTTGACCGGCTCCAGTCCGACCGGTGGCGTCACCATGGTCCAGGCCTTGACCCGGTGAGTGTATGGCAGCGACCAGGCCGTCAGGTCGTAGAACCGATTCGCTTGCCCGGTACGCCGGCTCTCTATTTCCTGCCTAACAAACGCCGAATCCAACTCGGCATCCGGCTCGAGAAGCGCTTTCGCCAACCGGCCTTGGGGTTGAGCGAAGTCGACCAGGTAGGTCCCTTCGGTGAGTCGGGCCGGGCGAGCCACCGACTCGCCAAACGGCGTCGCCGGGACGGTCACCGGGGCCACCAATCGATTGACCACGATCCCGTTGGCGGCCAATCGTTGAACCAACGTGTCGGCCCGCCCATCGGCGTCTCGTTCCAATGCCACGGCACGGAACGGGAGTTTGGCCGCGTCGTTCACCGCCGTTTGCCGAAACACCAGATAGTCGCGCACCCGCTCCCGAGCCCGCCGGGCCGAGGTGAGGACCGTGGCCCAACCTGCGGTATAGTGATGCCAGGCCGCCTCACGGAGGGTGAGGACGGTCCCGTCCCGCCTGGCGATGGCGCCGCCACCGCTCGACGCCTGCTCATAGGTCATCCCAACCGCCCCAGTGAGGGTCGGCCAAGAAACACCGTATCCGGGGTAGAACCCGTCATACCCCTCCCGCCGGAAATAGGCCCAACCTTGACGATCAAATGCGGCCGCGTTGCCGGCCGCGAAGATGTCCCACCACTTCGTAATAGTTGAATGGACGTTTTTGTTGAAAGGCTCCATCGGAGGAGCAAAGAAATAGCTGGCCTCCGGGCCCTGCTCGTGGAGGTCGACCGCCACATGGGGCCACCAGCGCAGGAAGGTGGCCGTTCGGCCCCGGGTCTCCGGATGGGAATTGAGGAACCAGTCCCGATTCAAATCGAAGTAGTAGTGGCTGGTCCTTGGCCCGGGCCAAGACCCGCCGTGAATCATGGCCTGCGGGATCGACGGCACCCCCATGGCCGATCGCATCCGCATCACGTCTTGGGCGTGCCGTTCATGCCCGTCCGGATTCTCGATCGGATCGATCAACACGACACTGCTATCCAGCACCATCCGGGTCGCCTCGTCTTGACCGGCGGCCAATTGATACATAAGGCTGATCGCGGCCTCCACACCCGAGGCCTCGCCTCCGTGGACGGAATGCCCGAGCCAGACGATCACCGGCATCCGAGCGGCAATCTGTTCAACCTGGCCCGGGCCGGCGGTCGCGGGGTCGGCCAGGATCCCGGCGTCCTTCCGAATCGCCTCCAACCGGCTCTGATTGGCCTCACTGGTCACCGTGACCAGCATGACCTCTCGGCCCTCGAAGCTCAGGGCGACCGTGTCGAGTCGGACCCGCCGACTGGTCGCGGCCAATCGCTCGAGATACCGCATGACCATGTGGTGGGGGGTAAATCGGTCGCCAACTTCGTAGCCCAACACCGCACGGGGCGTTGGCACGGCAGGGTCAAACGCCCCGGTCTGGTTGAACGAGTG
>JAYVJS010000549.1:0-3655 GCA_043769075.1 Gemmatimonadota bacterium
CCCGCGCCGATGGCGGTGTCGAGCACCCCAACGCGTGCGCTCACCACGACGGCCGCGAAGTAGGCCCGCAGCGCGTCAAAGGCCACCATCTGCTGGGCCCGCGTTTCGGCCAGCCGGCCCGCGACGGCGCCGGCCAGGGCCGCGCGGCGCCCAAACCAACCTTCAGGAGCAATCAGCGGCTGCTCGACGGTGACCCCGAACGCCGCGTTGGAAATCGCGGCTGGTTGGTTGAGCGCATCAAGGGCGAGGTCGGAGGCCGCGAACCGCCCCTGGCGGAGCTTGCTGCCGAACACGGCGACCGGATCATCGGTCCGAACGAAGGACCACTCAGTCGAGATCGCCGGGAGATAGGTGGCAAGGGAGCCCCTGGCGTCCGCTTCGCGGACCCGGCGTTCCGCCCGGACTCGCGCCAGGTCGGGATGATGCTCCCGAGCCCGGGCCATGACGTCCGCCACAGTGAGGCGGAGCGGCGCCTGCCCGTTTGCCGAGCCCGCGAGCCCAATCATGAGGGCCAGAACTAACGCCGGACGTCGCATTTGCGGATGCACTCCAGGATATGGCGGACTTTGGGCTCAATGACCCGATACCGGACATGAAGCCCGTCCTTCCGGGCGGTGACCACCTGATGCCGCCGAAGCCGGCTCAGATGTTGGGAACAGATCGCCTGTTCGAGCTCGCAGACCTCGCGAATCTCCGTGACGGAGAGCTCGGTCCCGTCGAGCGCCTCCACGATCTTGAGGCGGTCGGGGTGACCAAGAAGCTTGATGATGTCAGCGGCTCGCTTGAGCAGCGCGGGGTCGATTGCCCGCACTAACGGCCGAGTATGCGCCATAGGCCCCTCCTTTATATAGCACATAGTATATCTACTATTCACAACAAGCAAGGAGCTACCCTCGGCCGGTCAGAACGCGGTCACAAACCCCAAGCCCCAACGAAGCGCCTCCTGCTTAACCTCGTAGGTGGCCTCGAGGGTCCACCGGAAGTTCCGCCGCTCCGCCCGGCCGAACCCGGCGGAGATCGATTCGTACCGGGTCACCCCGGTTGGACCCCCCAGCCGGACGTTGAGTAGCGGCCGGTCGGCGGACACGAGATTGTAGAGCCCAAACCCGTACCAGCGCGATTTCGGCGGCCGAACGATCAACTCGGCAAACCCGCCGTCGAGGCCGGCTTCCGCCTCGTTGGCCGTGAACGTCGGGCGGGTCTCGGACCGGTGAATGTACTGGCCGTTCACCTCGAAGGTCTTGCCACCGATCGTCGCATCGATCCCGAACATTCCAGTCCGGCTTCCGACCCCACCGCTCTCGGTCTTGCCGGTATATCCGAACGTCCCCAGATGGAAGTTCTCGCCAAAATCGCGGCTGACATGGAAGAAGACGCTCTTGAAAGGATCCCGGTCGAAGCGGCGATTATCCTGGGCGGCCCCCACACCGTTGCCATTGAGGAGTTGCCCGGTCACCCCGAACCCCGCCACATCCGCGGTGACCACGATCCCGCGATCGTACGTTAGGTCGACCGGCGAATCACCGA
This sequence comes from Gemmatimonadota bacterium, assembly GCA_043769075.1. Taxonomy (GTDB): domain Bacteria; phylum Gemmatimonadota; class Gemmatimonadetes; order Gemmatimonadales; family GWC2-71-9; genus SHZU01. The sequence goes on from JAYVJS010000549.1 coordinate 1,528, forward strand.
GCCGGGCCCGATACACCGCGTAATCCTCGAACTCGAGTCGAAGCTCCCGCTTGAAAAGGGGATCGGAGACCTGAAACTGGCCGATCACGAGGTCGATTGGTTTGCCGCCGATGTCATTGACCTGAAGGAACGCGTCCTCGACCCCGCCGATCTCACCCCGTTCGGCCAAGAACGTGTAGAAGTAGTAGGAGAGCTTCTTCGAGATGGTTCCGGACGATAGGATCTTGAGTCCATAGGGGGTCTGGAAGTCAGTGGCCGCCCGGCCGCCCGAGTAAGACAGAGCATAGGCCTCGAGCCGCATGGCGAGCGGAAACTGATTGGCGAGTTGGAGCAGCGGGTCGCCGGTGTTGATGGTATCGCGGGGCGGTTCGTTGGAGGCGAACCGGAAGCCATTGGCCGCGAACTGCTCGCCGAATGCGGTGAGCTTTGGAATCGGATTGTGGCAGAGGGCGCAACTGACCTTGTACTTTCGGGCGAATACGGGAATGGCCATGCTCGGGGCCGGACACAACAGCCCGACCGCCGTAATGATACCGAGGAGTGGAAGCATCTTCGTCCGCATCGCCATACCTTTCGTCACGTGGACCACAAAGTCTTCAGGCTCCCACCAATACGTTGAGCATCATTCCCATGTCCTCATGCTCCAAGAGATGGCAGTGGAGCAAGAAGAGGCCTCGCTGGGTCGTGAACCGGACCGCCACCCGTACCGTCTCCTCCGGGTAGAGGAGGACCGTGTCCTTCAGCCCTTGTTCCCACACCTGCACTGCCCCCCGGCCGCCGGTTCTCGAGAGGACGCTGAACTGCGTCGCATGAAGATGGACCGCATGGGGGAAGCCACCGTCGTTGATGAAGGACCAGATTTCGGTCTCGCCGAACGGAACCCGTTCGTCCACCCGCTCCATCTGGAACGACCTCCCGTTGATCGAGTGGTGCATCATCATTGATGTGAATCGGAAGGTCCGCTCCCGCACCGCGTCGGCGGGCTCCGGCCCGCGAGGCGCGGAGAGCCGGCTGGGGATCCGGATCGACTCATCGACCCGCCTCGCGACTCGAAGCTCGAGAAGATCCAACGCTTGTCCCTGCCGGTTCGCCCCTCCCATCATTCGCCGACCACCAGGCATCGCGAAGGGCAGCGACCGGATCATGACCCGATCGCCCACCGAGGAGCCACTCAGGTCGACAAGGACGTCCGCCCGCTCCGCCGGCCCCATGTCCAGGGATGCCAGGGTCTCGGGCCGGGCCAGCAGGCCACCGTCGTTCCCGATCAGGATCAACGGCCCCCCGTCACTCCGGCCGAGCCGGAACACCCGGGCGTTTGAGCCATTCAGAATCCGGAGCCGGTAGAGCGCCGAGTCGACCTCCAGAAACGGGCGCCGAACTCCATTGCCGAACGGCTCCGGCCCCATATGGCCGGCCATGAAGTCAGGGCCAAATGGCGCGTAGATCGGTGCGCCGGCCTCATCGATCCGCCGGTCCTGAAGGATCACCGGGATCTCCCGGTTGCCGGACGGTAGACCTAGGGCATCCTCTTCAGCATCGCCAACGATCAGCAAGCCCGCGAGGCCCCGGTAGGTCTGCTCGGCGGTGCGCATGTGGGTGTGCGGGTGGTACCAATAGGTCCCGGCACGGGCTTCGACCGTGAACTGGTATTGGTAGGTCCCTCCCGGGGCCACGGCAAACCGAGGGTGGCCATCCATGGCCTCGGGTGGGGCCAACCCGTGCCAGTGGAGGATCAGCGGCTCGCCGATTTCGTTCTTCAGGGTGACGCTGAACTCATCTCCCCGACGAACTCGCAGCAGCGGACCGGGGAACGATCCGTTCAGCATCAACACCGGCGCGTCGATCCCACCGCCGACATCGGCGGTCCCAGCGGTGGCCCTGAGGATCAAGCCTTGAGGGCTGGCCTCGGGCGCGAGGCGGAGGCGGTTCCGATCGAACTGGGTGGACCCCGCGGGGCCGACGCCGGAATCGCAGGCCGAAAAAAGCCCAGAAAGGCCGCCGGTCGACGGAACGAAGGCCGAGCCACCGGCAAGCCGGACGAAACGCCGGCGGGTGATATCGGGCATCAGTGACTCCGCCGGATGATCCCAAGCATCCTGAGATTGATCCGAACGAACCGCCACGCTTG
>JAYVJS010000550.1:0-4136 GCA_043769075.1 Gemmatimonadota bacterium
TGCGACATGTACCCGATCCGCTGCCGGACCTTCTCCGGCGTACGAACGACGTCAATCCCGACGACCGTGGCGCTCCCGCTGGTCGGGCGAACCAAGCCGGTCAACATCCGGATCGTCGTCGTTTTGCCCGACCCGTTGGGGCCCAACAGCCCAAACACCTCGCCCCGACGAACTTCGAGATCGAGGTTGTCGACCGCGACCAAGTCCCCGTAGGTTTTTCGGAGCCCCTTCGTTTCGATCCCGAGTCCGGTCATCGCGGTGTGCCGGTACCGGCCCACGCGACCGACACCCAGAGCCCCGGCCGGACCGCCCCGGGGTCGCCGAGCACGTCGAGTTTGACGCCGAACATCAGGTCGGCCCGTTCCTGCTCCGTTAGGGCTACTCGCGGAGTAAACTCCGCCTTGGTGTTGATCGCCACGATCCGGGCCCGGCCGACCGCCTGCTTGGTGCCGTCGACTGTGACCGAGGCCGTGTCCCCGACGGCAATCTCCCCGATCCGCCGGGCCGCCACGTAGACCCGAACGTAGGGCCGGGCGGTCTCGCCTAACGTTACGGCTGGGATGCCGGGAGCCAAGAACTCACCCGGCTCCGCCTGTCTGGTCAGGATCCGCCCCGCCACCGGTGCCACGATGACGAGGTCGGTCGCTCGGGCCTCGATCATCGCCAGCGCGGCCCGGGCGCTGGCCTGGTCGCTCCGGGCCATCGCGATCCGATCCTGCCGGGTTCCGGCCTGGAGCACGGCCAGCCCCTCGGCGGCGGCTCGCTTCCGCTCAGCCGCCACCGTGGTCGCGGTCTCGGCGTTGTCCAGCTGCTGCTTGGCGATGACGTCTTTCGCGTACAACGACTTGAACCGTTCCAGGTCGGCTGCGGTCCGTTCCGCCTCCGCCGTGGCCGCCGCGAGTTCCGCCGCCGCGCGCTTCAACTCTTCGGGCCGAGCGCCGGCCTCGAGGTCACGGAGGTTGGCCGTCGCCATTCCGACCCGGGCCCGGCCGGCCGCCAGCGAGCCAGGCAAGTCGGCCTGCGACAGTAGGGCGATCGTGTCGCCCGCCGCCACCACCGCGCCCTCGTCCACCCGGATGGCCACCACTCGGGCCGCGACGGGGACCGAGAGATCGATTTCGGGAAGTTCGATCGAGCCGCGGGCCACCAGAGGGCCGTCGCCGGCGGTCCGGCAGCCAAGGGCCAGCAGCAGGAGCAGCATCGTTCGGTAGGTCATTTGGATTTCATTGAGGAGACGGGTCCCCGCATCCCAGCGATGGCAAAATCGGCGGCATGGGCACCGAACGCTTTGACATCCTCTGGGGTCGGATAGGAGGGCCCTTGGTCGAGAAGGACTCGGATCACCGGTTGCGCGAGAGTGTAGTAGACCAACTGCGATAACGTCGACACGGTGGCGAACCGGGCGTCGAGGTCTGCCCGGATGGCCCCAGTCGCCTTGCCGCGGTCGATGGCGTCGGCTAACGGCCGAAAGAGCTGACCGGCGAATTGGTGGAACATCGGGAGCGCGTGGGCCGCATCGTGGTCCATCATTTCGCGGATGATCAGAGATGGGGCCTTCGGGTGGCGGATCAGCAGGTCCGTCTGGGCGCCCACGATAGCCTCGATGATCTGGTCGGCGGACCTGGCGTGCTCGAGGCGGGCGACCGCGCCGTCCCGAAGGGCCGCACCGATTCGAACCAAGACCGCTTGGTAGAGCCCCGCCTTGTCGGGGAAGTAGTAAAACAAGAGCGCCGGGTTCGTCTGGGCGCGGAGGCCGATCTCCTTGATGGTAGCGGCCTTGAACCCCCGGGCGGCAAACAGCTCCTCGGCGGCGTCCAGGATTGTTTCGACGGTTGCCATCTCTCAATTAAACGTTCAATTAACACCGGGTCAAGGCGGTCGACCTGGGCGGTGGCCCGGTCGGATTTCCGACCTTGAACCTCTCGTCTAAGTGCGCTATCTTAAAAGGCTTATGTTCGATGACCTGTCTTCAAAGTTAACCGATGCCCTGAAGCGCCTTGTTGGCAAAGGGGTGTTGAGTGAGGACGCGGTCAAAGAAGGGCTTCGTGAAATTCGCCGGGTGCTCCTCGAAGCCGATGTGAGTTTTGAGCTCACCCGGCAGTTCCTGGTCGAGTTCAAGAAAAAGCGGTCGGGGTCGCGCAACTCAAAGCGGTGAAGCCGGGCCAGCAGCTCGTCAAGATCGTGTATGACGAGCTGGTCGCGATGCTCGGCGAAAAGCAGGCGCCGATTGCGTTCGCCTCGATTCCGCCCACGATCATTTTGATGGTGGGGCTCCAGGGTTCGGGTAAGACGACGAGCTCCGGGAAGCTGGCGAAGCGGCTCAAGCTCGAACAGAAGGCGCCGTTCTTGGTGGCTGCCGACGTCTATCGGCCGGCCGCTATCGAGCAGTTGGCCACGCTGGCCAAGCAGGTCGACGTCGGGTTTCACGGCGAGCCGGGTCGCACCGACGTGGTCGGGATCGTCAAGCGGGGCATCGAGGCCGCGGCCAAAGCACGGGCCCGGTCGGTCATCGTCGACACGGCCGGCCGGCTGCAGATCGACGACGAGATGATGACGGAGCTCAAGGAGCTCAAGTCGGCCATCAAGCCCCACGAGATTCTCCTGGTGGCCGACGGGATGACCGGGCAAGACGCGGTCCGGATCGCAAAGGGTTTTCACGATGCGCTTGGGGTCACCGGCGTCGTGTTGACGAAGATGGACGGCGATGCCCGCGGTGGTGCGGCGCTTTCGGTTTATGGGGTGACTGGGGCGCCAATCAAGTTCGTTGGCATGGGTGAGGGGCTCGATGCGCTGGAGCCGTTCCGGCCCGACCGGATGGCGGGGCGGATCCTCCAGCAGGGCGATGTGCTGAGTCTCGTCGAGGCGGCCCAAGGGGCCATCGACGAGAAAGAGGCCGAGAAACTCGCCAAGAAGGCGATGTCGAAGAAGGGTCTGGATCTCCAGGACTTTCTCACGGCCATGAAACAGATGCAGAAAATGGGGCCGCTCAAGAATGTGTTAGGCATGTTGCCGGGGGTGAATCCGGCCATGCTCAAGGCCGCCAATGTGGATGACAAACGGGTCAAGCACCTCGAGGCGATCATCTTGTCGATGACGCCGGGCGAGCGGGCGGACCCGGACGAAATGAACGGCTCCCGCCGGATGCGGGTGGCCAAGGGGTCGGGCCGGACGGTTCAGGAAGTCAATCAACTCTTGAATCAGTTCAAGCAGATGTCGAAGATGATGAAGTCGGTCAAACCGGGAATGAAGATGCCGTTCGGTCGCGGCGGTTTCCCGGGTATGGGTTAACCCACAGGAAAGAGCCATGGCAACTCGGATTCGCTTGCGCCGCATCGGCCGGAAAAAGGTCCCGATCTACCGGATCGTGGTCGCCGACAAAGAGAAGTCCCGCGACGGTCGCTTCATCGCGATCATCGGGACCTACGATCCGCGCGCCGAAGACGCGAAGCAGATCACCCTCGACGTCGAGGCCGCCAAAGAATGGATCGGCAAAGGCGCGACGCCGTCGGATACCTGCAGCGCGCTGCTCAAGAGATCTGGCATCGGGGCGTGACCGAAGACACCGCCCGCCACCTGGTGGTCGGGCGGTTACGGAAGCCGCACGGCCTCAAAGGCGACTGCACCGTCTTCCCGCTGACCAGTAATCCGGCGGTGGTGTATCGGGCCGGTGGCTCGGTGTGGTTGATGAATTTGAAGGGTGAGGTGGTGGGGGGGCCGCTCAAGATCGAACGGAGCCGGCCGTATCACCGCGAGTGGTTGGTGGCGTTTCGAGGGTATTTGAGTCGGGATGCGCTGACGAGCTGGCACGATTTGCTCCTCTCCGCGCCCGCCGACACCTTGCCGCCACCGGAAGATGGCGAGGTCTACCTCCATGAGCTGGAGGGCTTCGCGATTCAGGATCGGACCGGGGCCGGGCTCGGCATCGTCACCAAGATCGACGAGACGATCACCGGGGTCCTGTTGGAAGTGCAGGGGGTTAAGCGGGAATTCATCCTGCCGTTCAAGAAGGAGTACGTGACTGAGGTGGATCGCCCCGGACGGCGTCTGATCGTGGACCTGCCCGATGGCTTCACGGATGTCTGAGGCGGGCTGTCGGATCGGGATCGTCACCCTGTTTCCTGAGGTGATCCTCCCCT
>JAYVJS010000551.1:0-42932 GCA_043769075.1 Gemmatimonadota bacterium
CGGCGCTCGGCACTCGGCACTCGGTATATGGAGGGGATTTGTTTGGGGAGGTGGAGCGGTTTGCGGAGCTGGCGGGGGAGATTGCGGCGCGGGAGCCGCATGACGTGATCGACGCGCACGACTGGATCGGGTTTCGGGCCGGGCTTCGGGCGCGGGAGGTTTCGGGCCGGCCGTTGGTGGCCCACATCCACGCGATCGAGTTTGACCGGACCGGCGGGGACGGAGACCCGGAGATCGCCCGGCGGGAACGGAGCGGGTTGATGAGCGCCGACCGGGTCGTCAGCAATAGCTACCGGCTCCGAGATCTTTGTGTGGAACGCTATCAGGTTCCGGCTCACAAATTCGATGTGGTGCACTGGGGTCTGGAGGGAGACTCGGGCGGAGCGGGGGCGGAGATCGGGACGAGTCCGCTCGGGCCCACGACGCCGGTCGTCTTGTTTCTTGGCCGGGTAACCAGCCAGAAGGGGCCTGACTACTTCCTCGAGATGGCCGCCAAAACCGCTCGGTACGTACCCCGGGCCCACTTCATCGTCGCCGGCAACGGCGACATGCTCCCGTATCTGATCGACCGCGCGGCCGAGTTAGGGATTGCCGATCGGGTTCACTTCGCGGGCGGGATCGGACGGCCGGACTTGGAGCGAGTCTACCGAATGGCCGACGTGTGCGTGATGCCCTCTCGAAGCGAACCGTTCGGCTTGGTGGCCCTCGAGAGCCTGTTGAGCGGGACGCCGTGTATTGTCCCGAAGAATGCCGGGGTATCCGAAGTGATTCAAAACGCCTTCAAAATCGATTCCTGGGATGTCGACGCGATGACTGACCGGGTCGTCGCGATCCTCAAGTATCCGGGCCTCCGCGCCGAACTGAGCGAGCGGGGCCGCCACGAGGTGTCATTGCCACGGTTTGGACTCGAAGAGCCGGCCCGACTGACTGCTCAATCCTATCTCCATGCGATCGCGATGAGAGCCTAACATGCCCGACATTTGTCTCTACGCCCAGGTGCACCAACCATTCCGGCTTCGGCGTTACCGGCTGTTCGACATCGGAACCGGGCTCGACTACTTCGACGAGGAGGCCAACGCCGGCATTCTCCGGCGGGTGGCAGAGAAGTGTTACCTCCCCGCCAACCGGCTCTTGGCCCAGCTGATTCGCCGCTCCGAGGGCCGCTTCAAGCTGGCCTTGAGCCTGAGCGGAACCTTGATCGAGCAGTTGACGCTCTATGCGCCCGATACGCTGGCCACTTTCCAGGATCTGGTTGATACCGGCGGGGTCGAAATCCTCGGCGAGACCTACTATCACAGCTTGGCCGGGCTCGCCGACCGAGAGGAGTTTGTCGAGCAAGTCGCCCGGCACCGGAAGTTGATCGAGCGAACCTTTGCCCGGCGGCCCTTCATCTTTCGGAATACCGAGCTGATCTACTGGGATGACTTGGCTCCAACGGTCCTTGGGATGGGGTTCCGCGGCATGTTGGTCGAAGGAGCCGATCATGTCTTGGCCGGCCGGTCACCGAACCAGGTCTACGCCGCGGCGACGGCCCCCGCGCTCCGGCTCATGCCCCGCAACTACCAACTGAGCGACGACGTCGGCTTCCGGTTCTCCCAGCGCTCGTGGAGCGGGTGGCCACTGACCGCCCCGAAGTACGCCGACTGGCTGAGCCGGAACCAGGGGGAGTCGCTCAACCTTTTTCTCGATTACGAGACCTTCGGCGAGCATCAGTGGGCCGAGACCGGGATCTTCGACTTCTTGAGCCACTGGCCCGACGAGTGCTTCCAACGGGGCCTCCGTTTCGTGCAGCCGTCCGAGCTGGCCCGTCGCACACCCACCGGCCCACTGAGTTTCCCCCGCCCCACCTCGTGGGCCGATCAGGAGCGCGACACCTCGGCTTGGCTCGGCAACCATATCCAGGACTCGGCCCACGACCGTCTGTATCGCCTTGGCCGGGCCCTCCGCGAGCTCGGGGACGCGGCGTTGCTCGAACAGTGGCGGCGGTTGACCACCAGCGACCATGTCTATTACATGTGCACCAAGTGGTTTGCCGACGGCGACGTCCACAAATACTTCAGCCCCTACGACTCGCCCTATGACGCCTTCGTCGCGTTCATGAACGTGCTGGAGGATCTCGAGCAGCGGGCGGCGGCCGACTCGTCTATGCTTGTCGGACGATGACCGCCGCAGCCGACATGTTCGAGGCGCTTTTGATGCCGTTGTTGGGGAGTGCCTACAGCACCGCCCTTCGGTTGACCCGAAATCCGGCCGACGCGGAAGACGTCGTGCAGGAGGCGGCCCTCCTGGCTTCCCGGGGCTTCCACTCGTTCCAAACCGGCACCAATTTCAAGGCATGGTTTTTCCGGATCCTCACTAACGCCTACTTCAGCAAGTATCGGCAGCAACGACGCCGGGGGCATTCGGTGCCGTTGGAGGACACGCCAGAGCTTTATCTGTTTAGCCAAGCCGCGGCACTCGGATTGCATGGCCAATCAGCCGATCCCGCCGGCGACCTGGTCGGCAGACTCGACGCCGAGCAGGTCATCGGTGCGTTGGACAGCCTACCGGAGGAGTATCGGGTGGTGGCGACACTGTACTTCGTGAACGACCTCAGTTACGAGGCTATCGCGAGTTCGCTCGAGATTCCGATCGGGACTGTGCGCTCTCGCCTTCACCGAGGCCGGCGGATGCTCCAGCGTGCCTTGTGGCGGCTGGCCCAAGACCACGGCATCAGCCAATGACCGAACCGCATCGATTTACCTGCGACGACGTCTTCCGGCGACTCGACGATTATCTCGACCGGGAGCTGTCCGCGGCCGAGATGCAGTTGGTGGCCGAGCACCTCGACACCTGCGCCCAATGTGCGGCGGAGCATCGGTTCGAAGCCCGGGTCATCGACTCGATCAAGGCCAAGCTGAGCCAGATCAAGGCGCCTGACCTCCTCCTCAAGCGAGTGGCGAAGGCGCTCGAACAGGAGCGAAACAAGACCGGCTAGGAACCGGCGGTCCCGTCCCAGCGTTAGCCTCCGAGCCGCAACTCAACTGGCCGGGAGCCTCACCGTGTCGCAAGCCCGACGTACCGCCGAATCTGATCGCCTTGCCGCCATCGAACACCACGTCCCGTGGCGCCGGTGGGGGCCGTATCTTTCGGAGCGCCAGTGGGGCACGGTCCGGGAGGACTATAGCGACAATGGCGCGGCCTGGGACTACTTCCCCCACGATCATGCCCGCAGTCGCGTCTATCGGTGGGGCGAGGACGGCCTCGGCGGATATTCCGATCACCTCCAGCGCCTTTGCGTCGGCGTGGCTCTCTGGAATGGCCGCGACCCGATCCTAAAAGAGCGCCTGTTCGGGCTGACCAACGGCCAGGGGAATCATGGCGAAGACGTCAAGGAGTTGTACTACTACCTCGACGCCACCCCGACCCATTCGTACCTCCGGATGCTCTACAAGTACCCCCAAGGCGAGTTTCCCTACCAGCAGTTGATCGGGGAGAACCAGCGGCGAGGCCCCAACGACCCGGAATTCGAGCTCCTCGATACCGGACTGTTCGACCAGGACCGGTACTTCGACGTCTCAATAGAGTATGCCAAGGCCGGCCCCACCGACACCCTGCTCCGGGTGACGGTGGTCAATCGGGGCCCCGAGGCTGCCCCGATCCATGTCCTCCCCCAAGCCTGGTTTCGAAACACCTGGAGTTGGGGCCGGGAGCCCGGCCGCCCCGTCATGCGGGCCTCCTCGGCCGCCGCCGTGACGGCCGATCATCCGTCGTTAGGCACCACGCATTTGTACTTTGACGGCGGTCCTGAGCTGCTGTTTGCTGAGAACGAGACCAACACGGCGCTGCTCTACGGCACCCAGGGCCCCGGCCGCGCGGTCAAGGACGGGTTCCACGAGCGGGTGGTTCGAGGTCGGACCGACGCAGTCAACGCCGATCGGATCGGGACAAAGGCCGCGGCCTGGTACCAGACGGTGATCGCGGCAGGCGGGACGGCGGTTTTTCAGGCCAGACTGTCCGCCGAGCCGATCGCGAAGCCGTTCGCCGGTTTCGACGGGATCTTCGAGGCCCGCCTTACCGAGGCCGACGAGTTCTATGCCGACATCCAGCGCGGGATGGACGACCCCGATGCCCGGATGGTCCAACGGCAAGCATTCGCCGGGATGATTTGGAGCAAGCAGCTTTACTACTACGATGTCCCCGAGTGGCTCGAGGGCGATCCAGGCCAACCCACCCCGCCGACGGCCCGCCGGTCGGGCCGAAACCATGACTGGGAACACCTCAACAACGCCGACCTTCTCTCGATGCCCGACGCCTGGGAGTATCCCTGGTTTGCCGCGTGGGACCTCGCCTTCCACTGCATTCCGCTGGCGCTGATCGATCCTGAGTTTGCCAAGCACCAACTCGTCTTATTGACGCGCGAGTGGTACATGCACCCGAACGGCCAGCTCCCCGCGTATGAGTGGGCCTTTGGGGACGTCAACCCGCCGGTCCACGCGTGGGCCGCGTGGCGAGTATTCCAGCTCGACCGAAAGAAGACCGGCAAAGAGGACATCGCGTTCCTCGAGCGAGTGTTCCACAAGTTGATGCTCAACTTCACCTGGTGGGTGAATCGCAAGGACGCCCAGGGCCGGAACGTGTTCCAAGGCGGATTCCTCGGCCTCGACAACATCGGAGTGTTCGACCGGGGCGCACCGCTGCCTGGGGGCGGGTTCTTGAATCAGGCCGACGGCACCGCCTGGATGGCGATGTATTCGCTCAACCTGATGCGGATCGCCCTCGAATTGGCGATGCACAACCGGGTCTACGAGGACATTGCGACCAAGTTCTTCGAGCACTTCCTCCATATCGCCGAGGCCATGACCAAGATCGGCGGCGACGCCGCGGGATTGTGGAACGAAGAAGACCAGTTCTACTACGACGTGCTCAACACCGACGACGACCGTCAGATTCCGCTCAAGATTCGTTCGATGGTCGGGCTGATTCCGCTGTTCGCCGTCGAGACGATCGACCAGAGCATGCTCGATGCCCTCCCGGAGTTTGCCGGACGGCTCAAATGGTTCCTCGACAACCGGCCCAAACTGGCCGCTCTGGTGGCCAAGTGGGACGTACCCGGCCACGGCGAACGGCGCCTCCTATCGCTGGTGCCCGGCCGACGGATCGGCCCGATCCTCGAACGGCTCCTTGACGAAACCGAGTTCCTGTCGGACTACGGTGTCCGCGCGGTGTCCCAGTTTCACCGTGATCATCCCTATCAACTCGAGGTCGGCGGCCAGAGTCTCTCCGTTCGCTATCAGCCGGGAGAGTCCGACTCGGGGTTGTTCGGGGGAAACTCGAATTGGCGGGGCCCGATTTGGATGCCGGTGAACTACCTCTTGATCGAGTCGCTCCAGCGATTCCATTACTACTATCACGACCAGCTGATGGTGGAGTGCCCGAAGGGATCGGGCCGTCAGGTCACGATCGACCAGGCGGCCGCGGAGATCTCGCAACGGTTAACCCGGCTCTTTCTCAAAGACGGAGCCGGACGGCGCCCGGTCCTCGGGTACCATCCCAAGCTTCAGAACGATCCCCATTTCCGCGACCACGTCCTGTTCCACGAGTACTTCCATGGCGAGACCGGCCGAGGCGTCGGGGCCTCGCATCAGACCGGATGGACCGGCTTGGTCGCCAAACTGTTGATGCCCCGCCCGGTCCATCAGGCCCGGGGCACCGACGATTACCATCACCACACCAAGGTGGCCCTATGACCGCTGCAACCGCTCGGACGGCGAACTCACCTTTCATGGAACGACCGATGGCCAAGCTTCTTAGCGGCCAGAAGGTGCTCGTCACCGGTGCTAGTTCCGGGATCGGAAAATCGATTGCGATGGCCATGGCCTCGGCCGGAGCCGACGTCTGCGTCAACTACCCCGTGGAAGCCGAGATGGCCAAGGCTATCGAGGAAGTCGAAGACATCCGGGCCCACGGCGGCCGTGCCTGGGCCCACCAATGCGATGTGTCGAATGAAGCCGAGGTCATCGCGATGTTCGACCGGATTCGGAAAGAGATGGGGACGGTGGACATCGTGGTGGCGAATGCCGGAATCCAGCGCGACGCCCGGTTTGAGGACATGACCCTGGACCAATGGAACCGGGTCATCGGCGTCAACTTGACCGGGCAATTTTTGTGCGCCCGCGAGGCCGTCAAGGAGTTCAAGCGGCGGGGATTTCACTCCGTGTCCCGGTCGTTGGGCAAAATCATTTGCATGAGTTCGGTTCACGAGGTCATTCCCTGGGCCGGCCACGTCAACTACGCCACGTCGAAGGGTGGCGTGATGTTGATGATGAAGAGCATTGCGCAAGAAGTGGCCCCCGCGGGGATTCGGGTCATGAGCATCGCGCCCGGGGCGATTCGGACCCCGATCAACCGCGACGCCTGGGAAACCCCGGAGGCCTATCAGAGTCTCCTCAAGCTGATTCCGGCCAAGCGGATCGGCGAGCCTGAGGATATTGCTCGGACGGCGGTGTGGCTGGCGTCGGACGAAGCCGACTACATCACTGGAACGACGACGTTCGTGGACGGCGGGATGACGCTTTATCCCGGGTTCGAAGCCGGCGGCTGACCGTCTAGCGCGGTTTGGTTCGTGTCGCCATCCGGTGGATTGCCTCAACTGAGCGAGCGATACGCCGCGCTCGGGTTTCCGGCGCCTTGGCCCCCTCGATCGACTCGACATGTTCACGGCGGTGGGTGTAGCTGAGCTCTCCCCATCGCTCCCGAGCCGGCGGCATCGCCTTCAGGGCCTTGGCGAAATCGGCCGGCGGCTTGACCACCCGTTCCTCAGTATCGAGTTCGAGTCGGACCTCGATCGTTTCGCCGCCCTCTAAACCCGCCGCTTCGCGGTTGCTCTTCCGGAGGGGAACGCACGGCGGACCACCCATGGCCGCGATGGTACTCCGATAGGTGTGACCGTTCAGGGTCACTTTGACGGGAGCCCGGACCTTGCCGAACACGGCCTTGGGATCGAAGGTCAGGGGCACAAAGCACATCGAACCGTCGCGGACGATCGTGGTTCTGAAGGTTTTCGAAGCCATCGGCGAATAGTGCCTCGGATTCGCTCTCACCGCCAGCTGTGCCGTCGCCAGCGGTGCTCGCACGAGGGTTGATCGGCTGGCTACGGCTGCTTGATCTGCTCAACAAAGAGGCCGGGTCGCCGGAAAGACTCTCCGCATAGCGAAACAGCCCGTCATGGCAACCGGCAAACAGCGCCTCGAATGCGCCGGGGTCGGACCCGGCCAGCCGGCTAACGAGGTCGGGTCCCACTTCCATGTCCGAGTAGACCCCCGTCATATATCCTCTCTACCCGTCAGGCCGGTCCAGTGACCAGTAGGGGGGAAGGGGACCAGGGAGCCTTACTCAAGATGACTCCGCAGCATCCAGGCGTTCTTGTCGTGTTGCTGCAGGCGGCGGGTGGCCAAGTCGGCCGAGCCGGTGTCGCCGTCCTTCTCAGCCGCCGCGATCACCGATTCGGCCGATCGCGCCAACAGCGCTTGATCCTCCACCAAGATCTGAATCATTGCCTTGGCTTTGACGGGGCCCACCGACTCGCGAACGGTCGCAATCTTGGCGAACTCGGTGAAACTCCCCGGCACCGGGTCGTTCAAGGCGCGGACCCGCTCGGCGATTTCGTCGATCGCCAGCGCGAGATCGGTATACTGATTCTCGAATAGCGTGTGCAGCGTGGTGAACATCGGGCCCGTCACGTTCCAGTGAAAATTCTGGGTCTTCAGGTACAGGGTGTAACTGTCGGCCAACATGGCCGTGAGGGCGGTCGCCGTGGCATGGCCGGATCGCGATTGCGTCTTGTTCGACATCTGGAAACTCCAAGTTGAGGATGGGTGCGGGCGGGTGGACAGTCGACCCGACCGCGGGGCCGGCGCAAAACCGGAGAGCGTCATACCCGCACCGCCGACATTCCGCCGTCAACCGCCCACACTTGGCCGGTGATCCACTTGGCCTGGTCACTCAGCAAGTACAAAGCGGCCTCGGCGAGGTCTTCGGGTTGACCGATCTGCTTGAGTGGGTGCCGGTCACGAATCGCCTGAATCCGAGCCTCGGTGGTGAGCATTCGTGAACTGAGCGGGGTGTGGGTAATGGATGGGGCCAGGGCGTTGACGCGAACCGAAGGCGCCCATTCGGCGGCGAGCGACCGGGTCAGGCCCTCGACCGCGCCCTTGGCCATGGCGACCGAGGCATGAAAGGGCATCCCCTGTTGGACGGCGACGGTACTGAACAGGACGACGCCCGGGTGGTGCCCTGCCTTCAGCGCGGTGCCGGCCGCTTGAAGCGCTCGGACCGCACCAAGCGCGGAGACCTTGAAGTCATCCAGGAAGTCGGACTCTTGGAGACTTCGAAATGGTTTGAGGTTGATGCTACCGGGACAGTAGACCAGGCCATCCAGAGCAGCCGGGATACCGAGCGTGGCCAGATCCACCTCCAACACATCGGCGCCGATTTCCACGAGATCCGGGGACGATAAACCGGAGGCCCGCCGGGAAAGGCCGATCACCGTATGGCCCAGGGTCAGGGCAGTCTTGGCTACAGCAAACCCAATACCGCTCGAATGGCCAACGATCAGATAGGTTCGTTTCATCGATCATCTTCTGGTGGATGCGAGTCGTTCGGGTCGATAGAAAAAAGGGCGGCTCTCGCCTGAGCCGCCCGTTATTCCGGTTCGAAGCTGACTCAGCTCGGGAGCAGAACCGAATCAATCACGTGAATGACGCCGTTCGACGCCTTCACGTCCGCCGCCAGGACCTCGGCCCCATTGATCAAAACCTTACCGTCGCGGGTCGCGATCTTGACCATCCCGCCCTGCACGGTCGCAGCCGAGGTCAGCTTGACCACGTCTGCGGCAAGGACGGTCCCCGGAACGACATGGTAGGTCAAGATGGCCGTCAACTTCGCCTTGTCCTTGAGTAGGGCCTCGACCGTGCCAGCCGGCAATTTGGCAAAGGCCGAGTCGGTCGGGGCGAACACCGTGAACGGGCCGGCGCTCTTGAGCGTTTCCACCAGGCCGGCGGCGGCCACTGCGGCCACCAGGGTCTTGAACGAACCGTTGGCAACGGCGATGTCAACGATGTCTTGCTGGGTAATAGCTGTAGCAGTCATGACGCGCACTCCAGAATGGGTGAGAACAACCTGATCCGATTGCCTACCGTTGGTTTGATTTCGCCAACAGCAACAAGCTACAGATGCGTTCAGGTTTTGTCAAGGTATAAACATGGACAGAACATTGACCAGACCCCGTTGCCGCATTATGATCCAGCACGCTACTGAACGGATACAGTGCCATTCAGTGCCAAACACCCGATCCGAGTCGTCACGGCCCGCACCGGCCTCAGCCCCGACGTCCTCCGGGCCTGGGAGCGCCGACACCAAGTGGTGGAGCCGTCGCGAAGCGCGGGTCGGCAGCGGCTCTACACCGATGCCGACGTCGAGCGGCTCAAACTGCTCCATCGCGCCATCATCGCCGGCCGGAGCATCGGGGCGGTGGCCGGCTTGTCCCTGCGCGAGCTCGAAAAGCTGGTTCGTTCCGATGACTCCGCCGCAAGAGTCACCGCGCCGGCGCTGGCCGAGGCAACCCGGCAGGCCATCGCCACGCACCTTGCCGCGGCCTTCGAAGCGATGCAGGCCCTGGATGCCGCCCGCCTGGAGCGGGTCCTCAAGACGGTCTCGCTCCAACTCAGCGTGCCGACCATGCTCGATCGTTTCATCGCCCCCCTCTTGTGGCGGATCGGCGACCGCTGGGCGTGCGGCGACCTCTCGCCGGCCCAGGAGCATCTGGCATCGATCGAGGTCCGGCGCCTGCTGACGTGGCTGGTGGAGCGGGCGGCGGTCGAGCCCGCTGCTCCGGTGATTGTCGTGACTACGACCACCGGACAGCTGGTGGAGCTCGGCGCCATGTTGGCCGCCGCCAGCGCCGCGACCGAGGGGTGGAGGGTTGCGTATCTCGGCACCAGCCTGCCCGCCAAGGACATCATCACCGCCGCTCGGACCCTCGGCGCCCGGGCCGTTGCGATCAGCCTGGTCCTCGAGGCCGCCGGCCCCGAAGCAACGAAAGAGCTCGATCGCCTTGCCAAGGGGCTGCCCCGGGGCACCGCACTCATCGGCGGCGGACGAGCGGCAGCCAACCATGCTTTGCAGCTCCGGCGCCTTGGGGCCCAGGTTTTTCGCGACCTCGAGCAGTTCCGGGCCTGGCTCCGTTCGGCACGATGAAAACGGCGGCTTGGTTGACCTATCTGGCGATGACCATGACTGATACCGCCGACAAGATGATCTTCGACTTCCGGGCTCCGACGAAGGCCTCACCCTGGCGCATCGTCAACGATGATGTGATGGGCGGCCGATCCTCGAGTCAGTTCCAACTCCTCGCGGCCGGGGGCGCGGTGTTCTCTGGGGTGGTCTCGTTGGAGAACCGGGGCGGCTTTGCATCCGCGCGCTCAGCACCGGTGCGGGAGAACCTCGAGGGCACCGACAGCTTCGTGCTCCGGGTCCGCGGCGATGGACGGGAGTACCAGTTTACCGTCCAAACCGGGGCGGGCTTCAACGGCCCCACCTACCAACTCGCGTTCACACCGAGGCGGGGCGAGTGGGGCGAATACCAGCTGGCCTTCGAGGACTTCGTGCCGACGTTCCGCGGACGGGTGCTGGCCAACCTGCCGCCGCTGACCGCGGAGAAGATCGTGTCGGTCGGGGTTCTCATCGGCGACCAGCGGGCCGGGCCGTTCCAGTTAGAGATCAGCTGGGTCAAAGCGGTCCCGCCTTCGGCCTGAACCGGTTCGGCCACAGCACTCTCTACTTCCGCTGCGGCCTCCGGATCTGGGTCAGGGCCGAGCGCGGCAGGCGAGCCGTCACCCCATAGTCCGGGGGTACGATGTCCGGGATGTCGTAGCGGAGCGACATCCCCATCACCAGGGCCACCTCAGTCGATGTCAAGCCATAGTCCTTCTCGAGCCAGCGAGCCATGTCGGAGGTGGCGCGGCGCATGGCCTCGTCGAGCGAGCCGCCGACGCCGATGCTCATGATGCCCTCGGCGTCCTCGGCGCGGGTGATGTTTTGGAATCCCCAGCGGATCAGGTCCACGCTGAAGGTGACATCCAAACTCGTTTCCATCGCGTCGCCGGTGAGCTCGCCGTCCCCCTGCGCGGCGTGGCCGTCGCCAATGTAGAGGTTGGCGCCCAGGGTTCGCACCGGGAGGTAGATCGTGGCACCCTCGCGAAGACGGGCGTACTCGAGATTCCCGCCGTAGGCCCCACTCTCCCGCGCGCTCGGCGTGCCGGTCCCGCCGGGCGCGACCGCCACGACGCCAAGGAACGGTGTCAGCGGAACCTCAAAGGCCTGGAGACCTGGTGGAGGTACCTCGATCCTGGCGACCCCGCGGGACCGATCGAGGATCCACTTGTCATCCTGCCGGGCCTCCCGTCGTTCGGTGGCATAGCTCGGATCGATCGCCGACTCCATCAATTGGGTACCGCTGAAGGCCCAGCCGCGGTTCAACGCAACCCGATGGAGCCGGACCACCAGGACGTCTCCCGGAACCGCTCCTTCGACGTGGAATGGTCCAGTGAGCGGGTTCCCACCCGGTGACCGCTTGTTGGCACGGTCGCCGAACGCACCTGAACCCCAGCCGCCGGCGTCCAAGGTAGTGGTGCGGACGGTGTCGCTCGGAAAAATCCGCGCCACGGGAGGAAGGGATCCGCTGAACTCTCGGGGGAAAGTCGCCGGATTGACGACGAGGCTCCGCACCGCGGTCGGTTTGCGGACCCGAATTCACTCCCAGCTGGTTGAATCGTTCCCGATCCCAAGCCAGCCGCGGATCGCATCACCAGCCACCTGCCCCCGCCACCGATAGTCGCCGACCGCGAAGGTCATTTTGTCCCCAGTGGGCGCGATGCTGAATGCCACGCCGTACACCCGTCCACGGAGGCTGTCGCGCTCGATCGCCAGGGCGACGCGCTGCGGTTGCGCGTCGCCCTCCATCACGAAAATCCATTCGCCGATCAAGGCCGTGCTCGCGGCGGGTGTTTGGGCCCGCAGCGCCGGGCCGACCCAGAGGGTCAGGAGAGCGAGCGTCACCGCCAGGGCGGGCTTTGCGGTCGGATCCCGGGGTCGCAGCAGCATTCGTGCAATCTCCATCCGCCCGCCCCGCTCCCGCAACCGGCGAAGCCGGCGGCAAGTCTGGTGACTCGTCAGTGTGTCTCCTCGCCGGGCCGGTAGGCTCGTTCCAGGTTCCGCTTGATCTCGTCCAGGGAAAACCAGGTCGGCTTGAACTGGCCCTTGGCGAACAGCGGGGCCTGGTCGAAGAAGTGTTTCGACGCGGGGTCGCCGCTTTGGCCAAAGGGGGTGATCGAAAGCGACCGGACCTTCGGTCCGAACTCGACCACCGCGACTTACGCGGAACCATTGACGGCATACCGCCGCTTCATGCCGGCCGGTTGCTGGGTGCCGATCGAGAAAATCGTCCCGACCAGCCCGCCATCTGTCGAAGGCAACCCGAGACTCGGCTGGTCGTCGCGGTACGATGCTCCGTCCCGCTCCCGCGGACGTTGGAGGCGCTGGTACTCGCCGATCGGCACCTCGGCTGTGCCGAAGTCATTGATCAACCCGGCCCGAACCGCCTCGAGCGCGGCTACCCGAAACCACGTCGTGGTATCGGCTCGGGCTGCGCGAGGGCCGGCCGTTCGTTGGTACAAGGCGAACCACAGCGCGGGGACCGATTCGACTCGCCCGTACCGGTCCCAACCGCCCAGTCCGGTCACCATTGAACGAACGACCTCGGCCCGGGCGGGATCGACCGCGACCAACTGCTGCCACTCATGGATGAGCAGCGGCACCTCGCGTTCGGCGGCGTAGAAGTAGGTGTCAAACGCCATGGCCGCCCACTGGTCGAAGGTGAACTTGCCGGCTTGGGTCAGCAATCGTCGAGACGCCCGAGCCCGCCAGTTGTCCGGGTGCAAGGCGAGGTAGCGCGGGTAGTCCTT
The DNA here is from genome assembly GCA_043769075.1 of Gemmatimonadota bacterium. Classification (GTDB taxonomy): domain Bacteria; phylum Gemmatimonadota; class Gemmatimonadetes; order Gemmatimonadales; family GWC2-71-9; genus SHZU01. The sequence continues at coordinate 13,002 of JAYVJS010000551.1, forward strand.
CCGTTTCGGGTTGGCGTCTGCGGTCGTGGTGAGGAACGGCGTCGAGTTGGTGTTCTGCATCCATCCGGCAGGCGGGTTCAGCACCTGGGGCATCTCGGCCGGCGTGTGGTACCCCTGCCAGTCGGTTCGCGGGTTGGTGCCGTCGACCGGCTTCGACCAATCGAATGTGGTGTCTCGCTTTGGCACCGCTCCGGCGTGACTGAAGAAGATGTTGCCGGCGGTATCGGCGTACATCACGTTGTGGTAGGTCAGGCCGTTGATGTCGAGCGCCTGCCGGAACTCGGCGAGGTTCCGGGCTTTACCCATCGCGTACCATTGCTGGAACAGGCCGCCGTGGTCGACATTGCCGAAATTGACCGCTAATTGCTTTCCGCCGCGCTCACCGAGGATCGGCCCGTGGTGGGTTTTCCGGAGGGAGACGATCCGGGTTTCGAAACCGGCCGCCGTCTTGACCCGGAGCGAGTCGCGCCATTCGACGGCCAAACGGTGCCCCTCGCCGTACCGGTACGCGAGGGGACGGGCCGGATCATCGAAGACCTCTTCCCAGATGTCAGCCATGTCCGAATTGTTGACCGTCAGAGCCCAGCCCAGATGTTCGTTGTGGCCTTTCACGGGGATAGCCGTTTGTGCATAGGCCGTCAGACCGCTCAGGTTCCACCCCTCGTCGCTGATCCAGTGGCTCTCATACACCGGCAACAGCGGTGTATGGGGATTCACAAAGAGCATCGGATACCCCGAGGCGCTCTTGGCGGCGCTGACCGCCCACATGTTCGAACCCTCACCCGCGGGTCGAGCAGCCGGCAGCACGATCTTGGCCAACGACCGCAAGTTGACGTCGACGGCCTCCGGCGAAATCGCAAAGGAGCGGTACATGGTGAATAGCATCCAGCCCTGATAGCGGATCGGTACCCTGGGGGTGATCTCCGGGTGTTTGAGCAGGAAGTAATTGGTGCCGTCGGCCCAGGCATCGGCCAGCGCCCGGATGGCTGGAGTGGCCCCGGCGTATTCCTCTTTGCCGAGTCGTTCGAACTCGAACGCTCGGAAGAACACATCCCAGCCCACTCCATCTTCACCGCTCAACTCGGCCTGGCGCCCGAGCGCCTGGAGGTAGGCGGCCTCGGTTTCCTGGAACCGGTCCTCCGACCGGGCGTACGCCATCCCGAACATCACGTCGGCGTCGGTCTTTCCTTGGACGTGCGGCACCCCGTACGTATCGCGATAGATGGTCACCATCTTCGCCCGTTGCTGCCAGCGGCCTCGCTCTGCCGAATTTGACTGCGCCCTTTGGGCCGCCAATGGCAAGGCGCACCCGAGGAAGGCGATCAACGCGAACGACGGCCTCATCAGTGACTCAACCGCGGGACGTCCGCGCCCTCCGGGATCCCGGCGGCCGAGACCTGGTCGAGGTACAGTTCACCGAGGTAACTGGGCGTTCCGACCACCAGCGACAGCTCCGGTGTCGCGACGATCGTGGTACCCCCCAGCAGGAGACCGTCCACCAAGGCGCCGGCCAGCCCGACCGAGCGGAGAAACGCAAAGGTCAAGTCGGCGTCCCGAAGGTCCGCTCCCGACAGACCGGTTGCCGCCAATACCGCACTGGTCAAGGAAGCCCCCCGTAGATCGGCGCCCCGCAGGACGGCATGCGACAAGATAGCTTCGCGGAGGTCGGCTCCGACGAAGCGCACGCCGGGCAAGTTGACCTGGCCGAAATGAGCGTTAGGCAGCTTGGCGTCGGCGAACGAAGGCGGTGCCCCGGCCAGATAGCTCATCCGAAAGGTGGCCCGGGTCGCATCGGCGTGGTCGAACCGGGCCCCGGTCAGGTTGGCGCCGAGAATCTTGGCCCCAACCAGATTGGCACCGCGGCAGTCCGCGTCGGTCAGGTCACAGCCGGCGAGGTCGGCTCCGGCGAGCCGAGCATCGGCCAAGGATGTGCCCCGGAGATCGGAGCCGGCCAGGTCGGCGTTGGTGAGGTCGGCCCCAGCCAAGTCCAGGCCCGCCAGCTTGCCGTACCGGAGTGGGGCGCCAGCCAGATGAGCGCCTAGCAGGGTGGCCGCCGGGACCCGAACCAGGACGGCGCCGGTTTCGCGATGGAGGATCTCAATCATCCCCCAAACTAGCGCTGGACCCACCCTCCGGGAACTTGAGCGGGCGGTGGGGCGTTGGTCCCCCTAGGTTGGAGGCAGGCCGTTTAACGGAAACCAAGAGGAACATGACCACGGGCCACCGAGTGACCTGCGAAGACATGATTCGCGAGCTGCCCGACTTCCTCGATCGTGAATTGCCCACGATCCGGCTGGCCGAGTTGCAGGAGCACCTTGACGAATGCGCCCGTTGCCTTCGAAAGCACCAGTTCGAGGCCTCGGTCTTGGACCAGATTCGGAGCCGCCTGACCAACATCGGACTCCCCCCGTCACTCCAAACCCGGATCCTCGAGTTGCTCAGCACGGATCGAGCTGGAGGGACGCCATGGAGATACTGACGGCCGATCGCTCCGCTGAGTGGCTGGAGGCCGATGGGCTCGGGGCCTATGCCAGCGGCACCGTGGCCGGGCCCCGGTCGCGGCGTTACCACGCCTTGCTGATGACAGCCACGACACCTCCGACCGGACGGCAGGCCCTGGTGGCGGGGATCGATGCCTGGGTCGAGTCCGCAAACGATCGCGAAGACCTCACCGTCCAGCGGTATCGCCCGGACTTCGACAGCCGGTTGCCGGACCACGTCACCCGTTTTTCCAACGACCCGTGGCCGACTTGGAACTACCGGCTCCTCGACGAAACCGAGATCGAGCACGAGATCTTTGTTCCCAAAGATCGATCCATGGTGGTGCTCCGGTGGCGATTGGTCCGGCCCGTTCCGGGAAAGCGGCTGATGGTCCGACCCCTGCTGACCGGGCGAGACATCCATGCCCTCCATCATGAGAACAGCGAACTGCGGTTCGACGCCGAAGTCGGGGCTGACCGGGTTCGTTGGCAGGCGTATAGTGCCCTGCCAGGCGTCATCGCCGGTCACAATGGGGCATATCACCACGGCCCGACCTGGTACCGCGGGTTCCAACTCGATGAAGAGCGGGCCCGGGGGTTCGACTATTTGGAAGACGCGGCCTCGCCCGGGGTGTTGAGCTGGGATCTTTCCGCCGGCGAGGCGGTGCTGATCCTGGCCACCGACTCGGCCGACAACGCTGATGACTTGGTGCTGCCGCCGCTCAAGGCCGCGGACCGACACCGGAAGCGGGAGCGGCTCCGACGGGGCCGGTTGACGAGTCCATTGGCCAAGGCGGCCGACAGCTACATCGTGAGGCGCGGTTCGGGCAAGACCATTATCGCAGGGTATCCCTGGTTCACCGACTGGGGACGGGACACCTTCATTGCCGTCCGCGGACTCGGGCTCGCTACCGGCCGCCTGGACGATGCCAAGGCCATCATCTTGGCCTGGGCGGATACCGTTTCCGAAGGCATGCTCCCCAATCGGTTCGTCGACCAGGGCGACGCGCCGGAATACAACTCGGTCGATGCCTCGCTCTGGTATGTGATGGTCGTGGGTGAGTTGATCGCGGCGTTCGCCGAAACCGGGAAACGCCTAACGGCGACGGACCGGCGGCGGATGGGCGATGCGGCCCAGGCCATCCTGGAGGGGTACGCCAAAGGAACTCGCTACGGCATCCACGCCGACACCGACGGCCTCCTCGCCGCCGGGGTCCCCGGTGTTCAACTCACCTGGATGGACGCGAAGCTCGGCGACTGGGTGGTGACGCCCCGGATCGGGAAACCGGTTGAGATCCAGGCGCTCTGGCTGGCGGCGCTTGCGGCCGGCAGTGCTCGTGATGACCGGTGGCGGGCACTCTCGGATCGGGTTCGGGCCACGTTCGCCAAGCGGTTTTGGAATCCGGATCGGGCCTGTTTGTACGACGTGGTCGATTGCGACGGCGTGGCTGGGCGGGTCGACGCCTCGGTTCGGCCGAACCAGATCTTTGCCGTCGGTGGCCTGCCGCAGTCGTTGCTGAGCGGCGCGATGGCGACGGCGGTGGTCGAAACGGTCGAACGGGAGCTTCTGACGCCACTCGGCCTGAGGACCCTCGCGCCCACCGATCCGGCGTACGTTCCCCGATACCAAGGCGGCCCTCATGAGCGCGATGGCGCCTACCATCAAGGCACCGTCTGGCCCTGGCTGCTCGGACCCTTCGTCGAAGCCTGGCTCCGGGTTCGGGGCAACACCGCCACGACCCGGCGCGAAGGGCAGACCCGGTTCCTGGCGCCGCTGATGGCGCACCTGAACGAAGCGGGCCTCGGACACATGTCGGAGATTGCCGATGCCGAGGCGCCCCACGTTCCCCGCGGGTGCCCCTTTCAAGCCTGGTCGGTCGGGGAGGCGATTCGGATCCACCACCTGCTCGCCGAGCCCGTGGCGCCGGCACCGAAGCGACGACGACTACCGGCCCCGTGAAGCCGAATTGGGTCGAGTACGGGCTCGAGACGTTCGGGCTCGGGCTCTTCATGGTTTCGGCCTCGGCGTTCGGGGTCCTGCTGTTCCACCCGGACTCGCAGGTGGTGACGGTGCTGCCGAACCCGATGGTCCGGAGCGCTCTGATGGGCCTCGCGATGGGATCGACCGCGCTACTAAACACCTACTCGCCCTGGGGCCGCCGCTCCGGGGCCCACCTCAACCCCGCCGTCACTCTCACGTTCTACTCGTTAGGAAAGGTGTCGGCGGTGGACCTAGCCGGCTATGTCGCCGCGCAGTTCGTTGGCGGGCTGCTCGGGATGATGGTGGCCGCCGCGATGTTGTCGCCGTGGATTGGGCATCCGGCGGTCAACTTCGTGGCCACCGTGCCGGGGCCGGCCGGCCTTGGAGCGGCCTGGCTCGGCGAGGCGGTCATCACCGTTGTGTTGATGACCGTGGTGCTTACCTGTGCCGCTAACCCCAAGACGGCACCGTTTACCGGATTCGCCGCGGCCGGCCTGGTGGCCGTCTACATCACGTTCGAGGCGCCGCTCTCGGGCATGAGCATGAATCCGGCCCGCACGCTGGCCTCCGCCGTTCCAGCGATGTCGTGGCACGGGCTTTGGATCTACTTCACCGCCCCACCCCTCGGCATGTTGGCCGCGGCCGCGTTCCGCCGCCGTCACCACGCCCGCCACTGCGCCAAACTCCACCACGATGCTCGCTTTCGCTGCATTTTCTGCGGGAACTCGCCCTAGCACCTCTGCGTTGATCCGGTCATGCGAGACGGACAGGCACCCCGCTCGCGATGACGAATGCCATCAACCGGTGCACCCAACCACAGAGGAGTCGCTCATGCGTACCTGGCTCATCACGTCGTTCGCCGCCCTGGCGGTACTCGCCACCGCAGCCTTCCGGCCCGCCCCGACCACCAAGGTCAGCAAGCCGTTTGCCGGCGCCAAGGTCAACGGCGGCAACGTCACCATGAACAACGACGGCGGCAAGATCACCTTGACGCTCTCGCCCGAGGTCAAGGATCCGAAGACCCCCGACGCCCACTGGCAAGTCGTCGATGCCAAGGGCCGGGTCTATCTCCTCGACAAGATGACGATCAAGGACGACAAGGTGAATCAGTCGATCACCTTGCCCGACTACATCAAGGACGTCCAGAAGGTCGTGATCTTCTGCGCCTGGGCCGTGGCCAACCTCGGCGAAGCCTCGTTCTAACGACCGACAGTCGACGGAGCTCCCCATACGGGGCTTGGCCGGCGGGTAGTCGAATCGACCTGGCGCGAACAATAGGCTGCCATCATTCGACGACCCTGCCGGCCCGACTGATTCCCCCACCGTCAGGAGACCGGATCGTCATGACCATCAGGACCATGCTGGCGAGCGCGTTGGTGATCGCCCTTCCGGCCGTCGCGCTCGAAGCTCAAGTCACCGCCAAGAAGCAACTCAACATGGACGGCGCCAAGCAGATCGCGGACGCCGTCGTCGCGGAAGCCAAGCGCCTCAATACCACCGGCGTCGTCGCGGTCGTCGACGACGGCGGCAACCTGATGTACCTCGAACGAGTCGACGGCTCGTTCGCCGCCGGGGCCTTGATTTCCTACGGGAAGGCCCGAACCGCCGCCCTCTTCATGCGGCCGACCTCGGTGTTCGAGAATCTGATCAAGAGCGGCCGGACCCCGATGATCGCGCTCAATGACTTCACGCCGCTCCAAGGTGGCATTCCGGTCGAAGTCGATGGCCACATTGTCGGGGCTGTCGGAGTCAGCGGAGCCGCGAGCGCCGCCCAGGACGAGGAGCTCGCGATGGTCGGCGCTAAAGCGCTGGCTGACATGAAGCAGGCCCTGGCCCCGGTCAGCGTTTTCCCCAAGATGGAGGTCGACGCCGGGTTCGCGAAGGGCGGGGTCCTCATCGGCGACCTGCCTGATCGCGGCTATCAAGTTCACACCAGTCGGCGGAACGAGCCCGGGATGGTCGAAGTCCACACCCTCGACACTGACGTGTTCCAGGTGCTCTCCGGTTCGGCAACCCTGGTCACTGGCGGCACCATGGTGGGCGGCAAAGAGACCGGACCGAACGAATGGCGCGGCACCGAGATCCAGGGCGGAGAGAGCCGGAAGATCGCCAAAGGCGACGTGGTCGTCATCCCGGCCGGAACACCCCACTGGTTCAAGGCGATCGACGGACCGGTCACCTACTTCGCCGTCAAGGCCCGGTAGCTCGATGCGGCGCCCGACCTTGATCTCACTCGTGCTCACGGCCCTCGGCGCGTCGGCCGCCTCGGCCCAGGTTACCGCCGATGCCCCAGCCGGCCGACCCCAGGCCATCGTCGACTTGATGACGACCGACGGCGTCCGCTCGGTCAACGGAGTGTGGAAATACCGTGACGCCCAAATCATCGAGGTCGACCATCGGAGCCCCGGGCCCGACCTCCGGCCTTCCGGCCCCCCCAACCGAACCCATGACATTGTTCTGAAGGCCGGCGTCGCCGGGTTCGACGACACCGACTGGGAGACCGTTGACGGCCCCGACCTGACCAAACGGCGAACCAACGGCCGGCTGGCTTTCGGCTGGTACCGGCTCAACCTGACGATCCCCGAGCAGGTCGGATCGTTCTCGACTCGCGGCTCGACGGTGGTCTTCGAGATCGTGGTCGATGACTATTCCGAGATCTGGGTCGACGGGAAGCTCACGCCGGTCCTCGGGCAGACCGGCGGCCAGCTGATCAAAGGCTGGAACGCGCCCAATCGCGTGGTGATCGGACGACACGTCGAACCGGGCCAGCGAATCCAGCTCGCCGTGTTCGGGATCAACGGGCCGCTCTCCGACCCGCCGATCAACTTCGTCTGGGTTCGTTCCGCCACGCTCGACTTTTATCAGGAGCCTAGCGGCGGGGTCGTGGCGACGGCCGCCACGATCGTTCGCCATGATCCCGCACTCGACCGGATCGTCCCGAGCGGAGCGGCCCTCGAGAAACTCGCCGGGGGCTTTTCATTCCTCGAAGGTCCGGTTTGGGTTCCCGAAGGCGGATTCCTGCTCTTCAGCGATCCAAACACCAACACCATCTACCGGTGGACACCGGATGGGCAGGTCTCGGTGTGGCGGACCAAAAGCGGCTTTGCCGGCCCTAACATCGGCGACTACAAGCAACCGGGCTCCAACGGCCTCGCGCTCGACGCGATGGGACGAGTCACCATCGACCAACACGGCAACCGTCGGGTAATTCGGGTGGAACGCAACGGCGTCGTGACGGTCTTGGCGGACGGGTATCAAGGGAAGCGGCTCAACAGTCCCAACGATCTGGTCTACAAGTCGGACGGGTCGCTCTACTTCACCGACCCACCGTTCGGGTTGCCAAAGGTCTTCAGCGATCCGGCCAAGGAAACACCCTTCTCGGGTGTCTACCGGTGGAAGGACGGTGAAGTCACCCTGCTGACGACCGATTTCACCGGCCCTAACGGAATCGCGTTCTCCCCGGACGAGAAGTACCTCTACGTCGACAACTGGGACCCCGCGAAAAAGGTGATCATGCGCTACCCGGTCAAAGCCGACGGGACCCTCGAGAAGGGCACCGTATTCTTCGACATCACCACCTCGGTTCCCGGCGACGACGCCTGGGATGGCCTCAAGGTCGATACCAACGGGAACGTCTACGCGGCCGGCCCCGAGGGCGTTTACGTCCTTGACCCCGCCGGGAAGCACCTCGGCACCATCGTGCTGCCCGAGCACGTGGCCAACTTCGCTTGGGGCGACGATGATTTCCGGACCCTCTACCTCACCGCCTCGACCGGATTGTACCGGATTCGGCTGGCCGCCCAGGGCACCGGCGCTTTCAGCCGCCTCGCGGCCCGGGAACCCACGGCCACCTCGAGGCATTGATCTGCCATGCAAACCACATCTGCCGGCGAATTCATCCTGATCGGATCGGCGACCGGGGGCGGCACGGTCTTCATCTGCGAATCGGCCCCCGATCGAACCACCTGGACCGCCTACGATGTCGGGCCGGGTGGTGCCCGGACCAACCCTCGGGTGGTGGTCGCCAATTCCTCCTCGAATTGGCGCGGTGTGCCGGAGCCGGTATGAGCCAGCACTACGACGTCATCATCATCGGATCGGGTGCGGGGGGCGGCACCCTGTTCCACCGCCTGGCCGCGACAGGCAAACGGATTCTGCTCCTCGAGCGCGGCGACTACGTTCCCCGCGAAAAGGATAACTGGGACCCCAAGGCCGTCAACGTGGAGGCGAAGTACAACGCCAAGGAAGTCTGGCACGACCGGGACGGCAAGCCGCTCCATCCCCACACCAACTACTACGTCGGCGGCAACACCAAGTTCTACGGCGCCGCCCTGTTTCGGCTCCGGCGGGAAGACTTTGGCACCCTGACCCATCACGGAGGCGTCTCGCCCGCGTGGCCGGTTTCGTACGCCGAACTCGAACCGTACTACACCCGGGCCGAGCAGCTGTATGAGGTCCACGGCCAGCGGGGGTCCGACCCGACTGAACCGCCGACGTCGGCCCCGTACCCGTTTCCACGCGTCAGCCACGAGCCGGTGATTCAAGCCCTTCACGACGACTTCACCGAGTTGGGGTTGAAGCCGTTTTCGGTCCCCCTTGGCGTCAGGCTCAACGAACGGAATCGCCGGCAGAGCGCCTGTATACGCTGCGGCACCTGCGACGGATTTCCCTGCTTGGTCGGGGCCAAATCGGACGCCCAGGCGATCTGTATCGACCCGGCGCTCGCTAAGTACCCCAATGCCACACTGATGACCGGGGCGAAGGTGGCCCGGCTGACCACCGACGCCGGGGGACAGCGGGTGGACGGGGTCCACGTCGAGCGCGGGGGCCACACCGAGGTCTACACCGGGGACATCGTGGTCGTCTCGGCCGGGGCCATCAACTCGGCGGCGCTCCTGCTTCGGTCGGCCAACGACAAGCACCGCAATGGTCTCGGCAACGGATCCGATATGGTCGGACGCCACTACATGGGCCATCTCAACTCGGTCCTGATGGCGATCTCCAAATGCCCGAACCCGACGGTGTTCCAAAAGACCCTCGGGGTAAACGACTTCTACCTGGGGTCGCCGGAATGGCAGTTCCCGATGGGGCACATTTCGTTCGTCGGCAAGCTCGACGGCATTACGCTCGGTGCCGGAGCCCCAGCGATCGCGCCCGGATTCACCCTCGACCTGATGGCCAAGCATTCACTCGACTTCTGGCTCACCTCCGAGGACCTGCCCGATCCCGACAACCGGGTCACCCTCGACCAGAACGGCGGCATCGTACTCTCGTACCGGCCGAACAATGAGGAGGGCCACAAGCGGCTGATCAAGAAGCTTGAGAGCTTGATGCAACAACGGACCCGGTGCGCCATTCACGGCGCGGGTTGCCACGTGGGTCTGTTCGGACGAAGCCTGTTTGTCGGGCAGCGAATCCCGTTGGCGGGCGTGGCGCACCAGAACGGAACCATCCGGTTCGGCACCGATCCGAAGACGTCGGTCCTCGATCGGAACTGCAAGGCCCACGAGGTCGACAATCTGTACGTCGTCGACGGAAGTTTCTTTCCGTCAAGCGGTGCCGTCAATCCGGCACTGACCATCATCGCCAATGCCCTTCGAGTGGGCGACCACTTGGCCGAGCGGCTGGCGTGAGAGCGCGGACCTGGCTCCGGTGGTCGGCCGTCGCGACGCTGTGCCTCGCGGGATCCGGGATCGCGAAGGCGCAGAGCCGGGGCAACCAGGCAGTCGAGGCGGAAGCGGTCACCTCGATCGGGATCACGGTCGGCGACCTCGATCGATCGGTGGAGTTCTTCACCCAGGTCCTCAGCTTCGAGAAGCTGGGCGAGACCGAAGTGGACGGCACCGCCTATGAACACCTGACCGGGGTCTTCGGAGTCCGAATCCGGATTGCCCGGCTCCGACTCGGTGAGGAGCAGATCGAGCTGACCCAATACTTGGCCCCTGAAGGACGACCGATCCCGGCCGACTCGCGGAGCAACGATCGCTGGTTCCAGCACGTCGCCATCGTGGTGCGGGACATGGACCAGGCATACCGGGTGCTTCGCCAGCACAAGATTCGGTACGGGTCGACCGGACCCCAACTGCTCCCAAACGCCAATCCGAATGCGGGCGGGATCCGGGCCTTCTATTTCAAAGACCCCGACGGGCACAACCTCGAAGTGATTTGGTTTCCCAAGGGCAAGGGCGACCCTCGATGGCAACGGCCCACCGAGCGGCTGTTTCTCGGCATTGATCACACCGCCATCGTCGTCCGGGACACCGAGGCGAGCCTCAGATTTTACCGGGATCTGTTGGGCTTCCGCGTCGCCGGCAACAGTCGCAACTACGGCACCGAACAGGAGCACCTCAACAATGTCGAGGGTGCCAGTCTCCTGATCACGGGCCTCAGAGCCCGCACCGGCCCCGGCGTCGAGTTCCTCCAGTACCTGACGCCCGGCGACGGCCGCCCCTACCCCGCCGACGCCAAACCAAACGATCTCCTCCATTGGCAGACCCAGGTCCGAGTCGCCGCCGGCGAGGCCGTGAACCTTCTGGCCACCTCGGGCGTTACCACCGTGTCACGCGGCGTCGTGGTACTGCCCGACAGCTTGCTCGGATACCGCCGAGGCGTGATGGTGCGTGATCCCGATGGTCACGCCGTGCTAATCACCGAACCCTAGCAAGGGAGACTCCGATGGCCACGACTTTCCGAGTAGGAACCCCGGCGGAACTGGGCAGCCTCGACCCGACTCAATTTCTGACCTGGGTCATCGAACGGGCGGGGCGGGCGGTTGGACATCTGGTCTTGACCTACGGGAGCAAGTCCGAGCGAGCCAAGGCGGCCTACGTCACCGGACTCTACGTGGAGCCGGAAGCGCGGGGGCAAGGCATTGGCGCCAAGGCGCTGCAGTTCGCCGGTGACGTCGGCCGAACCTTCGGATTGCGGATCTATTCCAAGGGAGCCGTCGGCGAAGACAAGCGGCTGGTGACGGCGGCCATCCAGACATCCGATTGCTTCACCAATTGATTGACGACGATGGTGCGGCCGTCGGCCGTAACATCCTCCACCGCCACCTCGGGACCGAACGTGGCAACGACCCGGGGCGTCCCGCCGCCAATCGGGATCGCGATCAGCCGATTGAACTGGTCGCCCCCGACGTCGGCCGCGTAGAGAACCGTCCCGTCCCGGCCCCACTGGATCGGCCGCCCCTGTCCTTCACGAAGGAGCGACCAATCCGGCGCCCCACTCCGGAGCAGCTTGCTCCAGATCCCCGCCGCCCCCGGCAGTCGATTCGCCATGAAGGCGACCCGATCGGCGGCCGGCCCGACCTTCGGTTGAAAGAAGAGCGTGGCGCTATCCCCCGAGAGGAATGGCGCCACGCTATCGGTCGCCGGGTCGAGTAAGACGAGACTCCGGTTTCCGGGGCCTTGGACCACCAACTTGGCGCCGAGCCAATCCACGGCTCCGCCGATCCGGCGGGCCCCGATCCGACGAAGTCGACCGGACTCGATGTCGACCACGGCGGCCATCAGGCCTCCCTTCGGCCACGACGCGGTAAAGGCCAGGCTCTTGCCGTCAGCCGCCCAAGCGATGTCGACCGGCTCCGCGACCGTAGCCACTTCCTCAAACGTGCCGCCCTCGACGCCGGTAATGCCGAGCACCGCCCCCTGCGGCATCACCTTGAATACGGCCAGCCGCCGCCCGTCGGGCGAAAGGGCCGGTGCCTGATAATGCGCCGTGCCCATCGTTAGGGCCGTAAGGGTCCTTGGCCCCCGATCGGACTGGGCCGAGGAGCGCGCCAGGTTGGATGAGACCTGGGTTCGGACAAAGACCAGCGCGCCGGTCCGCGACACCGACAGGGTAGCTAAGGCCGGGGACCGGAATGGATCGGAGACAATGGCGAGGCCCGGGAGCACCAGTTCCGGCTCTCCAACCGGCCCGCCATCGGGCTTGACGCCGATCCGCATTACGTCTCCGTCGAGACCCGAACGGCTCCGGAGATAGTAAATCTCGGTGCCGCTCGGTCCCCAGGCCGGGGCGACGATGCCCATCGAATCCCGCACCAAGATTCGTTCGGTACCATCCGGCTGAATGATGCTGAGACCGGTTCGTCCCGTCTCGGGGGAACTCAGCGCCAGAAGCAGCCGGTCGGAGCCGGGCGCCCACGCCGCGCCGGCAATCCACTGGAAGCCGTCAGTCCGGGATACCGACACGGTGACCAACTTTGCCAGCGCCACGAACGACAGGGTCGGCCCCGATGGTTGGATTTGGACAACGCGAGCCCCGTCCGGAGACAACAGGCCGGACCCCCGAAACATCACCCGCGGCGCCCCCCCAAACCGCGGCACACTCCGAACCGACCAGGCATCGCCGTCCAGTTGTCGGTAGCTGACTTCGGTGCCGCCGGCCGACCAACCGATGTCCAGAATCCGCTGAGCCTCCCCCAAGGGCAGCACCGCCGAACCAGTCAGATCGCGGACAAAAAGGCGCTGGGTCGAGCCACGCGTCACGTAGGCGAGGAATTGGCCGTCCGGCGAAATCGCCGCTTCGATCGGCGTGCCGAGATAGGTCAGCTGTTCAGGCCGAATCGGCGGGTCAGGCATCGGCGGCCGACGGGTGATCCCGCGGAGCAGTGCCGCTCCGCCGGCGAGCACCAGCGCCGTGGCCGTGGCCCGGGGAAGCCACCGTCGCCACCGACTCACCGTCGGCGGCAGAGCCGGCGCCATGCCGCCCGTCGTTCCTAGCGGATCGAGCTGTTCGACGATCGCTTCGGCGCTTTGCCACCGTTCGGCCGGATCCTTGGCGAGACACCGCATGATCAGGTCAGCCAAGGGCGCCGGAACATCGGGACAGTCGGTGGTTACCGGTTCCGGCGTGAGGACGACGTGGGCCCGGAGCACGTCTTGAAGCGCCCCCCGAAACGGAGGACGACCGGTCAACAGCTCATACCCAAGGACTCCGAGGGCATAGAGATCAACCCGATGGTCGAGACTCGGGTCCGCCATGGCCTGCTCCGGCGCCATGTAGGCTGGCGTCCCAACCGCCACATCAACCGTTAGGCGGGAGTCGTGAGTCGCGGCCGCATTGAGGGCCTTGGCGACCCCGAAATCCATGACGACGGCGTGGCGGCCTGACACCATGATGTTGTCGGGCTTGATGTCTCGGTGAATCACTCCGTGGGCGTGGGCATAGACCAACGCGTCGGCCACATCGGCGAGTAGCCGCGTGGCCTCGGAAACCCCGAGCCGTCCCATCCGGGTCAACCGGGCCCGGAGCGTCTCGCCGGCGGCGACCGGCATCACGAAGTAGAGGGAACCCGCGGCCTCACCGGAATCAAGCAGGGGAACGATGTGAGGGTGCTGGAGTCGGGCCGCGATGGCGATTTCCCGAAGGAACCGTTCGCCGGCCAGAGAGGCGGTCAGATCAGGTCGGAGGACCTTGATCGCGACTTCGCGCTCATGGTCGAGATCAGTGGCCAGGTAGACCGTCGCTGTCGCCCCGCTCCCCAGTTCGCGGATGATCCGGTAGCGACCAGCGAGAACCTCTCCGGCCCTCATCCCGAGATTGCTCATGAATGACGATCCACCCCGGGGGCGATCCTCACGGGACTAACCAACTGGAAGATCACTGATCACCAGGCGGGCGATCCGCCAGGCCCCGTCCGCTTCCCGGCGCCAATCGGTGGCGATCCGGCCTCGTTCATGAACCGGCGCGCCACCGTGGAGTACTTTGGTTTCTTCGAACCAAGCAAACTCGACGGCTCGGTCCCCGATCACGATCAGGTCGTCGCGGTGCACGGCGTGGAAAGTCACCGCACGCACCAGGTCGCCGCGCGCCAAGAATCCGGCAATCGCGGCGCGACCGACCACATCCGCCACCCCCGACTCGCCGAGAACGGCGTCCGCCGTAAAGAGCGCGGCGGCCACCTCGGGCTTCTGCTCGACCAAAGCCCGGTCAAGGATTCGGTTCGCCGCGGCGATCGCCAGTCCGGCTTGGTCGGCATCAGACGGGATCGTCAGTCCGTTCGGGGATCCGAGTTGCTTGTAAAAAACCACCGTGTCGCAGAACGATCCGTCAGGATTCAGGGCATAGCCAGGTATCGGGCCGACCGGCTGCCAGCCGGCCCGCCGATAGAGCGCCTCAGCCGGGTCCCCGCGCTTGGTGTCGAGGGTCAGCAACGTCACCCCGGCCGATTGGGCTCGCAACTCGGCGGTCCGGACCAGCCCGGTAGCCAATCCCCGCCGCCGAGCCCGCCGATGGACTAACATTTTCGCGAGATCGGCCCGGTGGGACTGGTTCGGCATCCGCGCGGGCAGAATCTGGACCGTCCCAACAATTCCGGTTTCATCCCGGGCCACCAAGAACATCGCCGGGGGTCCGGCCGACGTCAGGGTATCTCGCCACCACTCCCGCGCCTGCTCCAAAGAGAGCGGCGCAAGAAACCCGACCGACGCTCCCGATTCGACCGCATCGACGAGCAACGCGGCCAGCTCATTGAGGTCCGATTCGGCCGGGGGTCGGGACAATTCCTCGATCATTACCGGCTCTACCATGCCCGGACCACGAGAATAACAGCCATCGCCAGCCCGAGCCCGGTCTTTGCCACGGTGGCGGCGGTCTTTCCAATCAACGATCCCCACGCGGCCCGACTCGCCTGGCCATGATTCCGCTCGACCGAGTACTCGGCCAATAACGCGCCGAGGAACGAGCCACCGAAGGCACCGATCACCGATCCAAGGATCGGAATCGGCACACCCATAACCGCGCCGGCCAATCCGCCGAGCAGCGCACCCCAGCCGGCCCGCTTTGAACCACCGTACTTTTTGGTGTACCGGGCCGTCAAGGTGAACTCGAGGACCTCCGCCACCGCCGCCAGGCCGCCGACCAAACCGATCGTACCCCACCCGATCGGTGGCGGAACAACCAGAAGCTGGTGGACAACGCCGGCCCCGAGCATCAGCCACAGCCCCGGAAGGCCGAGCGGGATCATCAAGAGCCCGGCCAACTGCGCCACGATCAGGAGGGCTAACGCCATTGCTCGAACAGGGCCCGAAACGCCGGTGGCCAGGGCATGGGTTTCCTCGACTCGGCGTCGACCAGCACTTCGACAAACTCCGCGATGGCGACACACCGGCCGCTCGCGAAGACGGCTTGGCCGATCACGACCGATGTCGTCCCGATCCGCTGCACCCGGGTCCCGATCTTGATCTCGTCGCCGAGCCGGGTTTCGTCGAGATACTGGATATGAGAGTCGACCAAGACGATGACCGGACCCCGATAGTCGGCGGTCAACGGCTGGATCGGCAGTTCAAGCGCTACCCGGCCATCCTCGAGCCAACCCGCCAGGTTCACGTTGTTGACGTGACCCAGCAAGTCGAGATCGCGAAATCGGATCAGGACCGGGGTCCAATGCCGAAAGGACCCCGGATCTTTGAGGCTCGTATCGATGCCCTGTTCCGCCATGTTGGGGGACCTGGTAAGAGTGGACGACCGCTCAATTTATCCCGGTTGGCCTGCCCGCCGTAGTCCGGTTCCAACGCCTGACCGGCGGGCGTGGTCTAACGCCTTGAACCCCTCTTGGATAGCTCAATGCGAACCATTCTGTTAGCGGCGGCGTTGCTCGCCCCCGACCCCCAGCTTCGCGACTCGGCCTCGGTCGCTCGGTTGCTCGCCTCGCTTCGGACCGCCGACGCCGCGGTGTGCGATTTGGCCGGCAGGGCCCTGACGAATTTCGGCGGGTGGTGGGGTGGATCGGATGACAACCTTCCGATGCCGATGCCGATGCCCATGCCGATCCCCATCCCGATGCCCTTCGCCGGCGGGGGCCTGGAAATCCACGGTCCGGACGTCGGCCCCAAGTGGGGCGCCGGGGTCGATCCCAGGGCTCTCGCGGCCTTCCGGGTTGCCCTCACCGACTCGAGCGGTTGCGTCCGGCGGATCGCGGCCCGGATGGTGGGACGGTCTCGGCCCGCCTGGGCCTACCTGACGTTCACCACGATGCTCAAGGACAACGACCCTGGCCTGCGGGAAACCGGCCTCCTCGGCCTAGGCGAGATCGAGGATCGCCGTGCGGTGGGGGTGACAACGGCGGCGTTAGGCGACAAGGATCCCGCGGTCCGCGCCATGGCCGCCTGGGCGCTGGGAGAGTTCAGCCGGCCCGAAGCGATCCCGGCCCTCAGCCGAGCGATCGGCGATGAGTCCGCGGCGGTCCGGCGCAAGGCCGCTTGGGCGCTCGGGCAAATCGAGAAAGAAGAAGCCCTCCCCGCCCTCGAGCGGAGCCTCCGCGACAAAGATGCCGGGGTCCGCCGGATGGCCGCCTGGGCCATCGGGGAAATCGAGTCGCCCAAGGGGGTGTCCGCACTCCGGACCGCGTTGGCGGATTCCGACCCGGACGTTAGGCAGACCGCGGTCTGGGCCTTGGCTGAAATCGAAGATCCGAGCGCCATCGAACCACTGGCGCCGCTGGTCCGCGACCCCGACCCGACCGTCCGCCGGATGGCGGCCTGGGCCCTGGGCCAAATCGAAAGCGCCAAAAGCGTCCTAGTGTTGACGCCCTTGGTGAGAGACTCGGATAAGGATGTCCGGATGACGGCGCTCTGGGCCTTCGGCCAGATCGAATCCGACCAGTCCGTCGAGGCGGTCGGGACCGGTCTTAAGGATCGCGACCCCGAGGTCCGGAGTATGGCGGCGTGGGCGCTGGGGCAGATCGAAGCGACGTCGTCGGTCCGGCTGTTGACGCCGGTCCTGACCGACTCGGACGACGACGTCAGGATCATGGCCGCCTGGGCCTTGGGACAGATTGAGAGCGCCACGGCACTGACCGCTCTCGAAGCCGTCAAGGACGACCGCTCGCCCTCGGTCCGCCGGGCGGTCCGGTGGGCCATCGGCCAGATCGACGGCCGCTGACCCCGGGCGGGTTTCGGCACTTGCCTCCCGCTCACCGCCAGGCGTACCCTATTGGCACGCCAAATCCAGCCTTTCGGGATCGCTTGGCGGCTTAGCCAAAGGAGTCACTGGTGCTCGACCCGAATTTCCTCAGTCGGATCGGGGCCGCCGCGACCGCGGCGGCTTCATCTTTCAACGTCACCTCGCCGATCGACGGACGGATTGTGGCACCGGTTCCCGATTGCGGCGTCGCTGAGGCCCGCCAGGCACTCGATCGCTCGGCGGCGGCATTCGATCGGTGGAAGCGAACCACGGCCTACGAGCGAGCCGCCGTGATGAAGAAGTGGCACGCCCTGATCCTCGCGAACGAACCGGCCCTCGCCGAGCTGATGACGCTGGAAATGGGCAAACCGGTCACCGAATCTGTCGGCGAGGTCCGCTACGGCGCGAGTTTCGTCGAGTGGTACGCCGAAGAAGCCAAACGGATCGCCGGTGAAACGATCGAGAGCCAGTTCTCCCACAAGCGGCTCCACGCGATCAAGCAGCCGTCCGGCATCGTCTACGCGATTACGCCCTGGAACTTCCCGATTGCCACCGTGACGCGGAAGATTGCCCCGGCCCTCGCGGCTGGGTGTGTGGTGATCGTGAAGCCGGCTGAGCAAACGCCCTTGTCGGCGCTGGCACTCGCGACCCTGTGGCGGG
Organism: Gemmatimonadota bacterium; assembly: GCA_043769075.1. Taxonomy (GTDB): domain Bacteria; phylum Gemmatimonadota; class Gemmatimonadetes; order Gemmatimonadales; family GWC2-71-9; genus SHZU01. The sequence goes on from JAYVJS010000551.1 coordinate 31,032, forward strand.
AGGCGGGCGGACCGGCCGACGCGTTCATCGTCATCACCGCGCTCGATCCGAAACCGGTGTCGGGCGTGTTCCTCGACGATCTTCGGATCAGGGTCCTCACGTTTACGGGGTCGACGCCGGTCGGCGTCCATCTCTACGAACGATCCGCCCGAACCATGAAGCGCCTGGCCCTCGAGCTCGGCGGACACGCGCCGTTCCTGGTCTTCGAGGATGCTCCGCTCGATGCCGCGGTGCGCGAGGTGATGGCCTGCAAGTTCCGCAACGGCGGGCAAACCTGCGTTTGCACCAATCGGATCTACGTTCAGGAGTCGATCGCTCCCGCGTTCACCGAACGGCTGACGGCAGCGGTGGCCGCACTCAAGGTCGGCGACCCGCTCGACCCGGCGACCCAAATCGGGCCAATGGTGGATCAAGCCGGCCTCGCGAAGGTCGTTGAGCATCTCGAGGACGCGGTGGCCCTCGGGGGCAAGGTGTTGACCGGTGGCCGGGCGATGTCGGGCCTGTACTATCAGCCGACGGTCCTCACCGGGATTCGCCCCGCGATGAAGATGATGACCGAGGAAACCTTCGGCCCGGTAGCGCCGGTGCTCACCTTCACAACCCAGGACGAGGCGATCAAGCTCGCCAATGGGTCGCCGTTTGGGCTGGCTGCCTATCTCTGGACTGCCGACCTTCGGCGGGCCTATCAGGTCTCGGAGGCGCTCGAGTTCGGGATCGTCGGCGTCAACGACGGCATCCCCTCGACGGCCCAGGCCCCGTTCGGCGGCGTCAAGATGTCGGGGATTGGCCGGGAGGGCGGCCACTGGGGCATCGACGAGTTCCTCGACATCAAATACGTTTCGATCGGTCTCGGCTGACGGCCAGATCCGCCCCGAGCCGAACAAACGGGTCGAGCCCGCCCGGGTTGGCCATCGAATCGCGGCTCGCGGCCCGATCAGGTGGCATGCCGAGGAGGATCCGCTTGACCGGCACCTCCATCTTCTTGCCGGTCAAGGTATAGGGCACCGCCGGCACCGGCACGATCCGGTCGGGCACATGTCGCGGGGAACAGTCGACCCGAATCTTCTCCCGCAACTGGTCCTCGAACTCCTGGTTGAACACGACACCCTCCCCCAACACCACGAAGACGATGATCTCGCTCTGCCCGCCGGGCCAGTCGACGTTGACCACCAAGCTATCGCGGAGGCCCGGCGTCGACTCGACCACCCGGTAGTAGTCGCTGGTGCCGAGCCGGACGCCGTGGCGGTTGAGGGTGGAGTCGGAGCGGCCATAGATGTAGCTCCCGCCGCTCGGGGTCAACTTGAAGAGATCGCCGTGCCGCCAGACCGCGGGCCATGGCTCGAAGTAGGCTTCCCGATACCGGATCTTGTCAGGGTCGTTCCAAAACCGGAGCGGCATCGAGGGCATCGGTTGGGCAATGACGAGTTCGCCGACTTGGTCGATGACCGGCTTGCCGGCATCATCCCACGCCTGGGCATCGACCCCAAGGCAACGGCACTGCATCTCCCCGGCCCGGACCGGGAGGTAGGGTGACGCGCCCACGAATCCGGTGGCAACCTCGGTCCCGCCGCTCGTCGAGGTGACCCAAAGGTCGGCCTTCACGTTGCGATAGAACCACTCGAAGATATCGGGTGTCATCGGGGCGCCGGTGCAGACGGTATTGCGGAGCGCGGAGAGATCGAACCGTTCCCGCGGCACCACCCCCGCCTTGACGAGCGCGCCGACGAACGATGGACTGGCCCCGAAGCCGGTGGCTTTGGCGTCCTGGGCGAGTTTCCAGAGGACATCGATCCCTGGGTAGGCCGGGTGACCGTCGTACAGCACCACGGTGGCGCCGCTCAAGAGGTTGGCGATCAGGCCGTTAAAGACGATCCAGCCGGTTGTGGTATAGAAGAACACCGTGTCGGTCGGCCGGACATCGTTGTGCAACAGCTGGGTCTTCAGATTCTCGATCGCCACCCCGCCATGGCCGTGGACGATTCCCTTGGGCAGACCCGTGGTACCAGACGTAAAGAGAACCCAGAGCGGGTGGTCGAATGGAACCGCCTCGAACCGGAACCCCGAGCTGCCGCCGTCGTCTTTTCGGAGCCGGTCGAGATCGTGGGCGCCGGCGAGGAACGGCGGCTGGCCGGGGAACTGATACGACCAGGTGATTCGATGCTCGAGCGTCGGGAGCCCGTCGGCGATGGTCCGAACGTCGGCCCGCCGGTCGTAGTCCTTGCCCGCATAACGATACCCGTCGACCGCGATGATGGCCTTCGGTTCGAGCTGTTGGAACCGGTCGAGCACCGCCCGAACGCCGAACTCCGGGGGGCAGCAAGCCCAGATCGCCCCGATCGCCGTGGTGGCCGCGAGCGCCACGACCGCCTCCGGCGCCGACGGGAGATAGCCCACGACCCGATCACCCGGTCTGATGCCTAAGTTTCTCAGACTGGTCGCCAGCGCGGTGACCTGGGCGTAGAGCTGGTTCCAGGTCAGGGTGTCGAGGGGACGGAGCTCGGAGCAATAGCGGATTGCCGGTTCGCTACCGCGGGACCGGCGGAACAGTTGCTCCGCGTAGTTGATCCGGGCCCCGCTGAACCAGGTCGCCCCCGGCATGGCCTGCGGGCCCAACACCGAGGAGTATGGGGTCGGCGACTTGAACCCAACGAAGTCCCAGATCGACGCCCAGAATCCGCTCAGATCACGAACCGACCAGTCATAGAGGCTCGGATAGTCGGTGAACCGGTGGCCTCGATTCCCCTCCAGCCAGTGGAGATAGGTGGTAAGGACCGACTCCGCCTTGAACCGGTCGGATGGGGTCCACAGGACGTCACCTTCACGAACCGGGCTCATGGGACCCAATGTTATCATGGTGGGAGCAATCTGGGGACCACATGATGATTTCCGGGGCGGTGCTCGCCGGGAAGATCCAACCCTTCCTGGCGGATGCCGCTCGGACCGATCACGATCGGTCACCAACCGGCTTACGGCGGCGGTTCCCCGAGGGGAGCCCGCACCGGACGGCCGGGAAACCGCCCCGCTTGCAGCGCACTGTTGCGGACCACGACGACACCGTTCACCAGCACATCGCGAATGCCCTCAGGCGGCAGCGTCGGCTCGCGGTAGGTGGCCCGATCGATAATCCGGGCCGGATCGAAGATCACGATGTCGGCATCGGCTCCGACCTGAAGCCGGCCTTTCCGTGTCATCGACGGGACCCGCCGCTCCAGTCGCTCCGCCGGCCCGATCGTCATCTTCCGGAGCGCCTCCATCAGGGTCAGCGCCCCCACCTCACGAACATAGTGGCCGAGGACCCGGGCAAACGTCCCCGCCACCCGGGGGTGCCCAACACCGTCGTGGAGGACCCCGTCGCTCGCAATCAGCGGGAGCGGGTCCGCCACCGCCGCCGCGACCACTTCTTCGGGATTGGTGTCTTGGATCACGTAGCCACCCAACTTCCGGTATCGGCCGAATGACTCTCGAGTCAGGCGTTCGCCGGTGGCCGGCCACTCGAACCGGGCAAACTTGCGATCGGGCCATGATTCCCAGTCGTCGTGATACGCTGCTTCGATCGCCGCGATGCTGGCGGTATAGGGGTACACCTCGGCGGTGACGTCGAGTCCGCGACTCCGGGCGCCCCGAATCAAGTCGAGCATCCGGGGAGTATCCTCACCGCCCGAGCTCTGGATGTGGACGATGTGGGCGGCTGCCCCGGATGCCGCGGCCGCGCCGAGGATCTCCTCGGTCTCGAGGAAGTAGAACGGCTCGGCCATGCCCCGGACATGGACATGGACGGCGGCGCGGTACCGCGCCGCCACCCGGAACATCTCGAAGACCTCCCACGGGCGAGCGGCCGGCGTCTCTTCAATCAGGAGGCCGACAGCGACGGCGCCCTGCTTCAGTCCGTCGTCGATTCGTTGGATGATGGCCGCGAGTTCAGGCTCGGTCGCGGCGCGCGATGCCGCCGGTCCGACCGGGGTCCCCCGGCCGGTGTCACCCATGACTCGCATCCGGGCCGATTCATGGCCCGCGCTGACGCCGTAGTTGATCAGGGTGGTTCCGGCGCGGTCGGCGTACCATCGATTGACGTCGCCGGTCCCTTCCTCGAGCTCCAAGGCGGTGGTCGTGCCGTCCAGCACTTCGACCCGATACCCCGCGGCGTCTTGGGCGTGCTGGTGCAGATCGATGAACCCTGGAGCCACAACGAGACCCTGGCCGTCGAGCGTGTCGCGGCCTCGAAGTGGGTGCCGGCTGACCGACCGAATCACTCCGCCGCTGATCCCGATGGCGCGGACGGCATCGAGACCGGAGGCCGGATCCATGACTCGCCCCCCAATGATGACGAGGTCGTAGATGGGGCCTCGTTGAGCAACACCCAGAGCCGGCGTCGTGAAAAACAGGATTGCTACGACTGAGGTTCGCATGGCTGACGAATCTGAGGGGAGTCGCGGTGTTTTCCAACCAGTCGCGGGGCAAGTCCCGGATCTGCTATCATTCCCCGTCCACCTCGCTCCCATTCACCTGGCGAAACCCGATGCCCCACCAACCGATCCACGCCCCCAACCTTCCCAAGTCGGCCGGCCCCTATTCCCCGGGCGTGGTCTTCGAGCGCCTGATCTTCGTCTCCGGCCAAGGCGCCAACGACCCGGCCACCGGCGAGCAAGTCGGCCCGGACACGGCCTCGCAGACCGAGCAATGCCTTCGGAACCTCCAAGCGATCTTGAGGGCCGGCGGATCCGATCTGCAATACGTGTTGCGTTGCGGGGTCTTTCTGCTCGACATGAAAGACTTTGCCGCCATGAATGGGGTGTATGCGCGGGTGTTCGGCGAACATCGTCCGGCTCGGACCACGATTCAGGCCGCGGCGCTGCCCGCGGTCGGGTTGCGGGTCGAGATCGACTGCGTCGCCTACGTGCCGTAAAGCCGGAGGGCACCCCGCAGCTCACCTAGCGCTGGGAGCCGCCCCCACCTAGCCGGGTGTGTCATCCCGACCGCCGCGGCCGCTGCTTCTTCGAAATGGATTTGATGATCAGGGTGCCCTTGCCGCGCTTGGGCAGCGGCACTCGGGCCTGACCAATCGCGGCCTCGAGTAGCGCCCGCACCTCGGGCCGCCCGAGCGTCGCGGCGCTCTCGACTCGCACGAACCGCCCTTGGTTCCCGGCACCGAGCAAGATACCGTCGGGGTCCGGCAGCCTGGTGCCCCAAGTGAAATAGAGCACGACACCGCGGGACGTGGCCGCGACCGAGACAATGACGTCCGAGGTGCGGCCGCTGCCGGTCCAGCCGATGGCGAGCGCATTGTAGTTGTCGTACACCAGTTCGGTGGCGGTGGCAAAGTACTCCCTGCGCAGGGCCCTACCCGTGGCGCGAATCAGCCTGGCAACCGCTGGATCAATTCTGGCGATGAACCCAGCCAGTTGCTTGGCCGGCGACGCCGGCGGCCGCTTCAGCGCGGCCGGTTGCTTGCCGGCCCGGCGCTCCCAGGCGGCAGTCAGCGCGGCCCGGACCGCGGCCTTTGCCGCGGAACGGAGGATGACCGATGTGGCCCCCGACTTGCCCCAGCCACCCTTCACCGGGGTGAAGGTTGTTGGAAAGGCCCCGACGAAGAACTGCTGCTCTTCAGCCGTGAGCGACACCATGCCATGCCCGCTATTCGGATAGCCCAGCGTGGCGAAGACCTTGCCGCCGACCCGAAAATCGGGGTGCCCCATGTGTTCGGACTCGACGACGTCCGGGAAGCCCTTCGCGATGCGGCGGAATTCGGCCGGGGTCACCAGACGTTAGGGCCGGCGATTGACCGGCAGGTCCAGGGCCCCGCGGTCAACGATGGCACCGCCCTTGATGACCATCTCGATCCGCTCGGCGTTCCGAATATCGACGAGCGGGTCGGCCGACAATAGGACCAGGTCGGCCAATTTCCCTTCCTCAACCGATCCCAGGTCGCGCTCCTTCCCCAAGAAGATCGCCGCATTGAGAGTCGCGATCCGGATGGCCGCGACGGCGGGGATGCCGCCGTTTACCATCAGCTCCAGTTCTCGATGCGACGCTGGGCCGCTCGATTGATCTGAGCCTAACGCGATGACGCCGCCCGCCGCATCGATCAATCGGAGATTTTCCTGCGCCACCGGGGTCATCACCTTCATCCAAGTCGTCCAGGTCCGCTTCGAATACTCATCCCGGACCGTGGTCTTGAGCCGCTCGATGGCGGCCGGTTCATAGACCGCTCGGTAGAGCGGCTGGTCGAGAAATTCGGGGTGGTCGACCAGCCGGCTGTACCCTTCCCCGATGGTCAGCGTCGACGCCATCGGGGTCTTGGTACTCGCCATCAACTGCACGAAGCCGGTACTGACCGGCCCCTGAATGATCGGGTGGGCCAGGGTATTGAGCCCCGCGGCAATCGCTTGCCGAGCCCGATACTCGTGCGAGGCATGAACTGTCGTCCTGATCCCGTGTTCGTTGAAGTACCGGGCGGCCTTTGCCATCACCTCCGCGTCGAGCAACGGAATCAGCGGCCGAGTGCCCCAGCCGTGTTCGTCGAAGGTGAACTTCGCCATGTCCGGCTGCCGCGCGATGTGCCGGTCGAGTTCGGCGATCGCCTCGGGCCACGAGTCGATCAGCGCGGCACCCGAACCGCCCCCGTGGCCGCCCGGCGCGGTAACAACCCCGCCGGTCGCGTAAATCCGGGGGCTGACAATCGCCCCGGCTCGCTCTTGGGTCCGGAGCCCGAAGATGTAGTCCGGATCGTTGCCGGCATCGAACACCGCCGTGAAACCACTATACAAGAAGCCGTGAAGCGACCGGACCCCGGCCGCCGGGCCGGCATCGCGCCCATCGAGATGAATATGGACATCGATCAGCCCGGGGATCAAGAACTTCCCTTTGCCGTCGATCGTACGAACGTTAGGTGGCGCCTCGAGCCGGCCCCGGGCCACCCGGACGATCCGGGCACCCTCCACCACGACGGACACCCCAGCCACCGCGGGCCTCCCGGTGCCATCGATCAAGGTGACATCGCGAATCAAGAGTCCGCCACCTTGCTGAGCCGCGGCCGACACCGACCACATCATCCACGGCAATGCCAGCCCGATCCGCTTCAGCGATCTCATGGCTGGGTCCCGCTAATGCCGGGGTACTCAGTTGGGGTTTTGATTTGGTAGTTCTCGGGCGGCAGTACCCCGACCAAGTGCTCGACAAAGTAGTCCCACCGCCGGCGGCGGAAGTACATATTGGCCATCATCGCGTGCGACCCGTTCGGCACGATCATCAGATCGTAACTCTTGTTGGCCTTCGTCAGCGCATCGATCACTTGGAGCGTAAGCGCCGGCGGCACGTTGTCGTCCATGTCGCCGAACACCAGGAGCAACTTGCCCTTGAGGTTCTTGGCGATCGACGGGTTGGCCTGGGCCGCATAGTTGTCGCCCTGAGGCATGCCTTGATAGGTCTCGCCCCAGAGCGAGAGGTAGCCCCGCTGGTCATGATTCCCCGCCGAGGACACCGCCACTTTGTAGAAATCCGGATAGAGAAACATGGCCCGCGCCGAGGCAAACCCGCCGCCCGAGTGACCGAAAATCCCGACTCGATTCAAATCGAGATACGGCCGGCCGGCGGCGATCTGGCGGAACGCGGCGAGGTGGTCCTCGAGTGCACCGCCGTTCTCCAGGCGCCCGTACGAGTAGTCGTGGAATGCCTTGGACCGAAACGGCGTCCCCCGCCCGTCGACTTGGACCCCGACCATGCCGAGCTCAGCCAAGGCCCGGAGGTCGCCGCCGGCCTCGAAGCGCTTGAGAACCTGATTGGCCTGCGGCCCGGGATAGATCTCCTCGACCACCGGATATCTCCGGGACGAATCAAAATCAGCCGGCGTGAAGATGATGCCATACACATCGGTAACACCGTCCGCCGCCTTCGCGGTGAACCGCTCCGGCCACTGCCAACCGGTGGCCAGCAAACGCGACAGATCGGCCCGTTCGAGCGGCAGCACCGTCTTCCCATCGAGCGACCGGGCTACGGTGACCGGGGCCAGGTCGGGACGGCTGATCCGATCTACCACCCAGTCGCCACGGGGCCCGAGAGTGATTTGGTGTTGGCCATCCTCCGGCGACAGCAATGTGAGGCCGGTGCCGTCGAACCCGATCGAGTAGAGATGCAAGAGATACGGGTCTCGACCGGGCTCGCGGCCCCCGGCCAGGAACCAAAGCTTCCGAGCTGATTCATCGACCCGCACCAGATCGCGCACCACCCACTCGCCCTGGGTAATCTGGTTCTTAACCCGGCCGGTGGCCGCATCCAGCAAGTAGAGATGGGCCCAACCGTCTCGCTCGGAATACCAGATCACTTCCTTCCGGTCCGCGGTAACCCGCACCAAGGGCTTGGCGCCTAACTGAGGCGCCGCCTCGGTCAGGGTCGGCCCCCGCTCTTCGGCAATCGTCCGGGTCTTCCCCGTCGCGGCATCAATGGACTTGAGCCACCAAGCCCTGACCCCCCGCTCGTGTTCGATGTAATAGACGGTCGTTCCCGCGGAATCCGACCACCAGGCCTCCTGAAACCCAATCGTCGGCTGAAACGCGGTCTCCATCGGCGGCGCGTCAGCCGCGGTCGCCCGACCCGAGGCCGCCTCGAAGATCCACCAGCTGCCGTGCGCGACCGAGTCGCCGGGCATCGGGAAGGCGAACGACCAGAGCTTGGGCCGGACTCCGCCATCGGGAACCGATTGGAGCAGGTACAATTCCGGGACTCGCCGCTGGTCGATCCTCTGAACCAGAATCCGTTTCGAGTCGGCCGACCAGAGGGCCACCGGCGGGGTCGGCAATCCGGACCGAACCGCGGTGACCCAGGCCGTGTTCGACTCGGTATCGCCGGCGTATTCGTTCCGCGCGGCGCCGTCAGTGGTCAAGGGCCGGCGCTCACCGCCGAGGGTGTTCCGAATCCACAGATCGTGGTCCTTGAGGTAGAGGGCCCATTTCCCGTCCGGCGAGGGAAGCTCGTTGGGATCGACCTTGGTCGTTGCAACCGAATCACATCGATAAAGCCCAAGATCGCAGCGCCACGACTTTCCCCGGAGCCCGACTTCAATCCGAGTCGCCCTCCCGTCCTCCTGCCACTGCAACGTCTGGAACGGGAGCGAGTCGGCGACGAACGCGGTGTCGGCCGCTTGGGCCAGTGCTCTGGCAAGCCGAGGATGATCGAAAGCCGGCCGACGGACCTTCTTGCCCGGATCGACGTAGATGAACTCGCTCCCCCGCTCGGTCGAGACCCGGTACCAAAAACGGTCCGACCCGGCGATCCATTGAGGAGTAATCTTGTCCCGGAGCACTAGAAGGTCGGCATTGCGGGCCAGCATTCGCTCCGCTTTGGCATAGGCAGCCGCCGGCATCCGGGGTTGGGCCGGCGCCACGCTCGCCGCGAAGACCGAAAGCGCCCCCGCTACCCCCACGATTCGAATCGACATTGCGTTCCTGGTTAGCGACTAGATCCAGATCTGAGCAAGCACCCGCTTGAAGTTGCCTCCCAGCACGCCGATGATTTGATCGTCCGAATACTTCCGCCGGATCAACCCCTCGGTAAGGTCGTACATCCGCTTGGGATGAGCGATGTCGTCGATATCGATCTTGTCACGGAACCCGTAGCTCCCCTTGTAACTGGCCCGCAACCGTTTGTTGTCCTCAGCCGGCATGTCGTCGTAACCGTCGAGATCGATGTCGCTCCCGACCCCGACATGCTCGATGCCGATCATCTTCGCCACATAGTCGAAGTGATTGAGCGCATCCTCAACCGTCGTGGGCTCGCTGCCTTTGACGAACATCCGGACCCCGGTAATCCCCATGACGCTGCCCGCCTGGCCCACCTTCCGGATGACCTCGTCCGGCTTGCAGCGCGGGTGCCCCTGCGTCAGCGCCCGGACGTTCGAATGGGTGATCAAGACCGGCTTCTTGGAAACCTCGAAAGCATCCAGGGATGTTCTATCGCCGCAGTGCGAAACATCAACCGCCATCCCAACGGCATTCATCTTCTCGACAATCGACACTCCGAAATCACTGAGCCCTTCATCACGCCGTTCGGTCGACCCGTTGCCGATCATATTGCGGGTATTGTACGTCAGCTGGGATACCCGCTGCCCGGCGGCATAGAACAGCTCGACGTCCTTCGGGGTCCGGAAGTGCTCGGAGTTCTGGACCCCGATCATGATCCCGACTTTGCCCGAGGTCTTGACCCGGTCCAGATCGGCCACGGAATCGATTCGCATGAAGTATTGATCGCTGCCGGCGAGAAAGCTGTTCCAGCCCGACACGAAGTCATAGGTGCCTCGCCAGGCATCCGGGCCGCCGGTGCCGACGGCAATATGAAAGACATGGATCCCACTCGACCGGTACTTCTCGAAGTCGGTGGCCGTGAACAGCTCCGGCGTCGCTTGCCACTTGGCCATCAGCGGAAAGTTGAGGGTGATCGGGCTCAGCATATCGATCACCACGGAGCGTTTCATCAGATCGATGGCGCGGGCCGAGTACTCGGTGGTGGTCCGGGCAAAGAGCGGAAACCGGCCCCGGAGAAACGCCGGGGCGCTGATCGCGGTCGCGGTGGCGGTAACAAACTGGCGGCGTGAGGTCATGAGGTTGTCTATCTCTTGATGTCCGCGCCCGCCTTGGGGGCCTGCCCCGGCGGCGGCAACGGAACGTGACGAGGGTACACCAGTTGGCCGCCTTGGACCTGGACCCGGCCGTCCCGGATAACCAGATCCACGTTGGCGATGTCGTCGAGCGTCTGGTCCGGGTTGCCGTTCACGACCAGCACATCGGCGAGCTTACCGACTTCGATGGTACCGAGTTTATCACCCATGTCGAGCAGTTGGGCGTTGACCCGGGTGGCAATCCCAAGGACCTCGGGCACCGTGTAGCCGAGCTTGACGAAATTGCGCATCTCTTCATGGTAGGGCCAGGGCAGGTATTGAAACCAATCGACCACGAGATCGGTCCCGATACCGAGTGTCACGCCGGCGGCCTTCATCTTCTTGACCAGGGCCATGTTGGCGGAGTCTGAGAAGGTAAAGCGACGGCTGGTGGACCCGTAATACCCGCCGCTCAACTTGAAAATGATCTGGTAGGGAATCAAGGTCGGGTCGGATTCGACCTTCTTTTCCGCCATCAACCGGATCGTCTCGTCGGACCGGGGGAGTGGATGCTCAATCATGTCGACCCCGGCCCTGACCGCCCGCTCGATGTAGAACGTCTCGGCGTCCGCCGTGATCTTGAGCCCAAGGTCGTGCGCTTCGGCCACCGCGGCCTGGATTTCTTCCTCCGAAAAGTGGCTCGTCACTTTGATGAAGTCGGCACCCCGGGCCACCTGCTCCCGGACCGCGTCGCGCCAATCAGCCGGTCCGGAGGCCTCCCGAACGCCCGAGAGATACTGGCCTCCGGCAATGTCGGGCTCGGCCCCATGTCCCCCTCGGCCGGAAATGACCACGCCGGCGGCAAAGATCCTGGGGCCGACCAGACGCCCTTGATTGATCCATTCCTTGAGGAGAAACGGGGTCTCGCCGTCCGAGCCGGTGTCCCGCAGCGAGGTAATCCCGCTCTCGATGTAGTACCGGAGCCGTTCGGCGCCCCGAAGCGCACCGTCGGCTCGACTCCGGGCCCGGGCATCGGAGTTCCCGGGTTGACGGTAGTCGATGTGGGTATGGAGATCGATCAGGCCGGGCATCACGGTCTTGCCGGCGACGTCGATGACCCGGGCATCCTTCGGCCATTCGGAGCTGTTGGGCGGAAGGATCGCGGTGATATGGTTTCGGGTCAGGACAACCGTCGCGACCCGAGCCACGGCACCGGTGCCGTCCCACAGGCGGCCGCCTTTGAGGACGATGGTGCCATTCGGAGCCGAGTAACCTGCCGGCATTGGGATCCGACGGGGGTCGTCCGTGGTGTTGGT